>DBEXMY010000198.1:0-5232 GCA_048168905.1 Collinsella sp.
AGCGCCGGTCAATACGGGGCCCGCTCCATTTGTCAATTCCTTCAAGCGAATGTGTCGGGAATGGTTCAATGCAGGAATATGCAAGCCCGGTACGTGTTCATGCATTTTTTGGTGCTAAAGTTTCAACACACTTCATAACGAGCGCTGCGAAATGCGCATCGGTGCATAAATCGCAGACAAGGAGTCTGATATGTCTTTAAAGGTTGGAATCGTCGGCGCGGCTGGATATGCCGGAGCCGAGCTCATTCGCCTCGTGCTCGGCCATCCCGAGTTTGAACTTGTCGCCATTACGTCCAACGCCGATGCTGGCCAGCCGCTGTCTTCGGTCTATCCGAGCTTTGCCGGCGTGAGCGATCTGCTTTTTACCACGCACGACGCCCCCGAGCTCAAGAGCTGCGATGCGGTTTTTCTTGCCGTGCCGCACACGGCCGCCATGGCACAGGTGCCCGCGCTGCTTGCATCGGGCGTCTCCTGCTTTGATCTTTCGGCCGATTACCGTCTGAGCGACGCGTCTGTCTTTGAGACATGGTATGCCGCCGAGCACACGAGCCCCGAGTTGCTCAAGACCCGTGCCTTTGGCCTGCCCGAGCTATTCTGCCGGGACTTGGAGACCGCCGCATCCGACCATGCCGACGGCAAACCCGTGCTGGTCGCCTGCGCCGGTTGCTATCCCACCGCAACGAGCCTTGCTGCCGCTCCCGCCGTGCGCGCCGGCTGGGTTGCCCAGGGTGGCCCTGTGATCGTTGATGCCATCAGCGGTGTGACGGGTGCCGGCAAGTCCTGCAACGCTCGTACGCATTTTTGCAGCGCCGACGAGAATTTGGAGGCCTACGGTGTGGGCAAGCACCGCCACACGCCCGAGATTGAGCAAATCCTTGGCCTAACCGATCGCGTCGTCTTTACCCCGCATCTGGCACCGCTCAAGCGCGGCCTGCTCTCCACGGTGACGATGCCGCTTACGCCGCAGGCTATCGATACCTTGACCCTTGAGGACGTTGTCGACTATTACAAGCAGTTCTACGCTGGACGCACCTTTGTGCGCGTGCTCGATGCCGGCCAGCAGCCCAAGACGGCTTCGGTCGTCGGCACCAACGCCGCCCAGATTGGCCTTGCGTTCAACAAGCGCGCGGGCGTGCTGGTGGCGACGGGCGCCATCGACAATCTGTGCAAGGGCGCTGCGGGCCAAGCGGTCCAGTGCGCCAATATCGTCTTTGGCTTTGACGAGCGACGAGGCTTGCCCACAGTGGCGTGCCCGGTGTAGCACATTCGATTGTTAACGATTTGGTAGTCGGGCATCGAGTGGGGCGCCACTCTTAAGCTGGTCTCATGATCACGACTGGCATGGCGCACCAACCGATGTCCGTTTTTTGTTTGACATAAGGAGTCATAAAGACGATGAATACCGAGCTGTTTGATATCAAGATTCGCGCCGTCGAGGGTGGCGTTACGGCTGCGGCTGGTTTTAAAGCTGCGGGCATCCACGCTGGGTTCCGCAAGAACCCCGAGCGTTTGGATTACGCGCTCGTCGTGCCCGATAAACCCTGTCCCGGTGCCGGCGTGTTTACCACCAATCGCTTTTGCGCGGCGCCCGTGCAAGTGAGCCGTGCCAACCTGGGCGGTGCCGACAAGGGTTACGGTATCATCGCCGGCGTTTCGGTCAACTCTGGCAATGCCAACGCCGCCACGGGTGAGACCGGCCTTGCATGCGCGCGCGAGACGTGCAGCATCGCCTCGCAGGTCATCGGCTGCGAGCCCCAGCAGATTCTGGTTGCCTCCACGGGCGTGATTGGCCAGATTCTGCCGATCGACACGTTTGAGACCGCCATTCCTGCTGCCTACGAGGCGCTCTCCGCCCACGGTGGCGCCGATGCCGCTCGCGCCATCATGACGACTGACACGCACTCCAAGGAGTACGCCGTGTCCTATGTCAGCGAGGCTGCGGGTCATGCGGGCAATGTCTATACGGTAGGCGGAATGTGCAAGGGCTCGGGCATGATCATGCCCAATATGGCCACCATGATCGCGGTTATTACTACCGATGCCCCCGTCGAGCCTGCGGCACTTCATGCCCTGCTGCTCTCGACCGTCAAGCAGACCTTTAACAAGGTAACGGTCGATTCCGACACCTCGACCAACGACACCTGCATCATGCTTGCCTCCGGCGCCGCTGCCGCAGATGCCGAGCCTATCGTCGAGGGCTCCGATGCTTTTGACGAGTTGGCATTTGCCGTGCACGAGGTGTGCGAGAGCCTAGCGCGCAATATCGCCGCCGATGGTGAGGGCGCATCCAAGCTTGTTACGGTCAACGTTACCGGCGCCGTGAACGACGAGGAAGCTGATATCGCCGCCCGTGCCGTCGCCAACTCGCCGCTCGTTAAGACCTGCATCGCCGGCCACGACTGCAACTGGGGCCGTGTTGCTATGGCGCTTGGCAAGCGCGGCGTGAAGTTTAATCAGGAAGACGTTTCCATCGACATGATGGGCATGCCTGTCTGTCGCGACGGTCTGACTGTTCCCTTTGACGAGGACGAGGCTCTGCGACGTTTTGAGGCGCCCGAGATCGTGATCTCGGCCGACCTGGGCGCAGGCGACGCGGCAACGACCGTGTGGACCTGCGACCTCACGCATGAGTACATCTCCATCAACGGCGATTACCGTTCCTAGATTCCAGGCACGCTGCGCATCTTGCCGCGATTGCGGACAGCGGAGCACGGCGCGATAACGATACGAAAGACGAGGCAGATTATGAAATTCGCACGCGATTGTCGTTCGAGCGAATCCAACGAAGCAACCGCGCAGCTGCTGTTCGAAGCGCTGCCGTGGATTAAGAACCTGACCGGCAAGACGGTTGTTATCAAATATGGCGGAGCCGCCATGGTTGATGAGCAGCTGCGCCGCGACGTGATGAGCGACATCGTTTTGCTCAAGATCATCGGTATGCGCCCCGTCATCGTGCACGGCGGCGGCAAGGCCATCAACGAGGCGCTCAGCCACTATGACATCCCCGTCGAGTTTAAGAACGGCCAGCGTGTGACCACGCCTGCCACCATGGATATCGTGCGCGAGGTGCTGGGCGGTAAGGTCAACCAGGAGCTGGTCGCAGCGCTCAACCACCACGGCAACCTGGCCGTGGGCGTGTCGGGCAGCGATGCCGGCACGCTCATCGCCGAGCCGCTCGACCCCGAGCTCGGTCGCGTGGGTAAAGTGACGCACGTCAACACCGACTATATCGAGCGCTTACTCGATAGCGAGTACATCCCCGTCATCGCTACCGTCGCGGCGGGGGAGGACGGCGGTTTCTTCAACATCAACGCCGACACCGCCGCCGGTGCCGTTGCCGCGGCGCTCCATGCGCATAAGGCGATCTTTTTGACCGATGTCGATGGCCTGTACAAGGACTTTAGCGACAAGGACTCGCTTATCTCCAACCTAACACTCGACGAGGTTAACGAAATGCTCTACGGCGACGAGGTCGATAAGGGCATGATTCCCAAGCTGCGTGCGGCTGTCGATGCGCTTACCGCTGGCGTGTTCCGAGCCCACATCATTAACGGTACTACGCCGCATTCGCTGCTCCTGGAGCTGCTGACCGATGCCGGCGTCGGCACCGTGATCCATTCCACCGAGACGGCTTACGAGTTCGATACGCATCCGCATCCGCTTTCGACGTTTGCTGCGCGTCTGACCGAGAACCTTGACGAGGTCGAGAAGCTTCAGACGGTCTAGCTGACCCGCAGCCGCCCCATTCCTGCACCCATAGGTCTGCGCCGTCCGGCGCTCAACGAAAGGCATCCCATGTCACTTGCAGCTCAGCAATCGCTTGAATCCCATTATGTTATGCATACCTTTGGCCGCTCTCCGGTCGAGTTTGTCGAGGGTCACGGCATGAAGCTCACCGGCGACGATGGCCGTGAGTACCTCGACTTTCTTGCCGGCATCGGCGTGTGCAGCCTAGGTCATGGCGACCCGGCTGTGCTCTCGGCGCTCGAGGCACAGACCAAAAAGCTCATGCATGTCTCCAATTACTTCTACATTGAGCAGCGCGGACAGGTCGCGGCGCTGCTGTCCAAGCTTGCTAACGACGACGTAGATGGTGCGCGCGTGCTTGCCGATGCCATTGCCGCCGGCGATGAGACCACGGCAGCTGCTCTTGGTGCCCCGGCTGCGGATGAGCAGGTTTGGGAGACCTTCTTTGCCAACTCTGGCGCCGAGGCCAACGAGGGCTCGATGAAGCTCGCGCGCCTGTACGCCAAGCGTGCCGGTAATGGCGGCAACACCATCGTGTGCATGCGCGGCGGCTTCCACGGTCGTACGCTCGAGACCATTGCCGCCACCATGCAGGATTGGCTGCAGGACAGCTTCCGCCCGCTGCCGGGTGGCTTTGTGGCCTGCACGCCCAACGATGTGGATGAGCTGCGTGCGATCTTTAAGCAGCTGGGGAGCGAAATTTGTGCCGTGATGCTCGAGCCGATCCAGGGTGAGAGCGGTGTGCATCCCATGACCGAGGAATTTATGGCTACGGCGCGCGACCTGGCACACGAAGTGGGTGCCGTGCTTATCGCGGACGAGGTCCAGTGCGGCATCTTCCGCTCCGGCAAGCCGTTTGCGTTCCAGACCTATGGCGTGGAGCCCGACATCATGAGCCTTGCCAAGGGCATTGCCGACGGCGTGCCCATGGGTGCCGTCGTGGCGAAGAAGGAGATTGCCGACGTGTTTAAGCCGGGGGACCACGGCTCGACCTTTGGCGGTAGCTGCCTGGCCATCACGGCGTGTGCCGCGACGCTCTCCGCGCTCGTGCGCGGCGATTATGCCGACCATGCTGCCAAGGTGGGTGCCTATATGGAGGCAAAGCTCGCCAAGCTGCCGCACGTGACCGAGGTACGTGGCCGCGGCTTGATGCTCGGCTGTGATTTTGATGATGCCGCGGGCGACGCGCATGATGTTGTTGCCCGCGCGCTGGCCGCCGGTGCCGTGATTAACGCTACGGGTGCCCATACGCTGCGTTTCCTGCCGCCACTCGTCTGCGAGGAAGCCGACGTGGACAGTCTGATCGAGATCCTGTCGGGTGTTTTGGGCTAACGCGGCGCAATAACTCAATTTGGACCGAGTTCCGGACTGCGGACGTGCCCTATGCGGCATGATTCAGCGGTCTGGAGCCCGTTTTGCCTTAGATTTGCTAAGGCAGGGAGACCTGCTGGTCAAAAAACATCAAATATGAGTACTGTTACCGAT
>DBEXMY010000199.1:0-8760 GCA_048168905.1 Collinsella sp.
ATCAATGAGTCGATCTCTTCGCTCGAGCGTCGCTTGGTCTCCGAGGGCTTTATTCGCGTTCATCGCAGCTATCTGGTCAATTTGGAAGACGTGCACAATGTTGAGATTGGCTCCACGGGGTTGATGGAGCTCAGGCTTGACCGCGTGAGCTCGACGGTGCCGGTGTCCCGTCGTCGTGCCGCCGAGGTTAAAGCACACTTGGGGCTTGCGTAGACGGTCTGCGTGCCGTCGTTTACCATCGCAGGTTTGGCATGGGCGCGCGGTGGGCATAATGGGTGGCATCGAATGAAATCGAAAGGATCATTATGCCCGCGCTTATCACCCATCATCTGTTTGGCGAGGAAAGCATCGACCGTCTTCCGCAGGGCGTCATCACGTCCGATGAAGAGCGCATTGCCTTTATCTTGGGCAACCAAGGCCCCGACCCGTTTTTCTTTCACATTCTGACACCGCGTGTTTCCGACTGCACGCTGCTGGCGCAGGTCATGCATCGGTCGCGCATGTCTCGCCAGTTCGCGTGCCTGCGCGACGGCGTGTCGCATCTGCTGCCGCGCGACGCCAGCTTGGGTCGCGCCTTTGCGCTGGGCCTGCTGTCTCATTACGTGCTCGACCGCAACGCCCATCCTTTTGTCTATGAGCAGCAGTTTGGCATCGTGGAGTCCGATTCAGAGCTTGAGAATTCGAGCAGTCAGGTCCATGCCGTGATTGAGAGCGACCTGGATGTGCTGATGCTGCAGCTTAAACGCGATGGCGCTACGGTCGACGATTATCCGCCGGCGGGCGAGATCGTCACCACCGATCGCATCAATCGCGTGGCCGGCGTGCTGATGAGCTATGTTGCCGGACGCGTGTACGGTATTGACATTCCGGCAGGGGAGTACGGTGCTGCCGTTGCCAATATGCAGCGACTTTACCGCGCGATTGAGCCGGCCGGCTCCGCAAAGACGCGCGCGATCTCGCTGGTTGAGGGCTTGGTGCACGACTACTCGCTGCTCGACGGCCTTGCCCATCGCGTGACGACGGAGCTGCCCGAGCGCACCGGTAACCTGGGCCATCTGACATGGAAGAATCCCTTTACCGACGAGGTCTCGAACGAGAGTTTCCCCGAGGTCTTTGATCGCGCGCTGGTCGATTACGAGTGCACGGTCGCACGTTTTATCGAGACTGGTGACATGGATGCCGTGACCAGTCACGTCAACTACAGCGGTCGCGTGCTCAATGCCGATGAGGAGTTCGACCGCGAGGAATAGGGCCCGTGCGTGCCCCTTTGCCGAATCCTTACCGGCGGTTCTGGACAATTGGGGTACGATAAACTAACTGCATATCGGGCGAATACGAAGGGTCCCTGTCCATGAAATACACCAAGCTCGAGCGTAACTGGGTTATGTATGATGTGGGCAATTCGGCCCTCGTGCTGCTCAATACCTCGGTGGTGCCCATTTACTTTAACGCCATCAATACCGGCGCTTCCTCGGCCGACCTGGTGGTCGCCTGGGGCAATGCACAGACGATCGCCTCGCTGGTCATCGCCATGCTCATGCCCATTCTGGGCGCACTTGCCGACTACGCCGGCAACAAAATCAAGTTCTTCTTGGGCTTTTTCCTCACGGGCCTGGTTCTTTGCCTGACGCAGGCTATCCCAATGTCCGCCATGGCATTTTTGACCGTGTACGTGCTGTGCACCATCGGCCTTAACTCTTCTATGACGTTCTACGACGCCATGCTGCCCGACGTTACCACCGACGAGCGCATGGACGCCGTGTCCAGCTCGGGTTATGCCTGGGGCTACATCGGTTCCACCGTGCCGTTCGTCATCTGCCTGGCGCTCATCATGGGTGGTCCCGCTCTTGGCGTCCCCACCATGCTGGCAACGCGTCTGTCTTTTATCATCACTGGTGCCTGGTGGCTCGTCTTTACCCTGCCGCTCATTCACGCCTATAAGCAAAAGTATGGTCGCGAGCGCGGTCCCGAGGACACCATCGGCCACATCGTTGGCGGTGTGTTCTCCGAGGTCGGACGTACCATGCGCGAGATCGCCCACAACAAGACCGTGCTGGTCTACATGATTGCGTTCTTCTTCTATATCGATGGCGTCCACACGGTCATTTCCATGGCTACCAGCTACGGCTCGGCTTTGGGCATCGACTCGACCCAGCTGGTACTGGCGCTGCTCGTTACGCAGTTCGTGGCCTTTCCGTCCGCCATCATCTACGGCAAGCTCGCCGGACGCGTGGGCACGCTCAACATGATCCTGGTGGCGGTCGCCGCCTACATGGGCATTGTGCTGTTCGCCGCGTTCTTCCTAAAGACCGCCTTTGAGTTCTGGGTGCTTGCCATTATGGTCGGCCTGTTCCAGGGCGGCGTGCAGGCGCTCAGCCGTAGCTACTTTGGTCGCATTATCCCCAAGGAAAAGTCCAACGAGTACTACGGCTTCTTTGACATCTTTGGTCGTTATGCAAGCGTCATGGGTACCTTCCTAGTGTCGGTCGTCACCTCGCTGACCGGCAACCCGTCGCTGGGCGTCCTTTCTATTGGCGTGCTGCTGATCGTTGGCTTTATGCTGCTGGTTCGCCTGTCCCGCATGACTCGGGCAGCAGAGCATGCCGCATAGGAGTGAGCGGCTATTGTGCCTGTCCACGGTACTCTTTTGGGGTTATCCGCAATAAACATTGCGACTTGCGAGCAATGATTTGCCCAAGTGGGTATGATGGAATCAGCTAGGTCGCGGGGCGTCGCCTGTGTTTGGCGGCGTCCCGTTTTTGTGTTGCAGGGAGGGTAAGGCATGAACGCCACAGTCGTGATTCCAACGTATTGGGCGGGCGATGACGCTTGCGCAAACGCCCCTGGCACCTATGACCATTCGACGCGACTCAACGCCGACAATCCCGAACTCGACCGCTGCTTGGTCTCGCTTGAGCAGGTGTGCGACATTCCGCGCATCATCCTTTTGGTGGTCTGTCCCGTTTCTGCCACAGCCGATGTGTCGCTGCGCGTGCACGAGATTGTCGACGCGCATCCCACGCTCAAGGTCACCGTTGTCACCAACACCCAGGCCTCGCACATCGCAGACCGGGTTGCTCAGATCGCGCCCAAGGGTTCGGGCGAATGCGTGAGCCTGCGAGGCTACGGTGCCATCCGCAACATGGGGTTAGCCTGTGCCGCTGTGCTGGGGCATGACGCGGTTATCTTTTTGGATGACGATGAGACTGTCATCGACGCCGACTTTATGAAGCGCGCGACCTATGCGTTGGGGCAGCAGACGCGTCAGGGCTTGCCGATCTTGGTCAAGAGCGGCTATTTCTACGATCGCGATGGCTCGCCGCTGGCTCCCACGGACAAGGCGGGCATCTGCCATCGTTGGTGGACCAAGCGCATCGAGTTCAACCGTTGGATGAAAAAGGCGCTCTCGGGCACCCGCATCTCGCGCTCCAACTACGTGTGCGGCGGTCTGATGGCCCTGCACGCCCGCGCCTTTACGCGTGTGGCCTTTGACCCGTTTATCACCCGCGGCGAGGACTTGGATTACCTCTTTAACATGCGCATGTTTGGCTACGACGTGTGGTTCGATAACGAGTGGACCGTGCGCCATCTGCCTCCGGAGTCCGAAAAGCGCTCACCGCGCTTTATGCAGGATGTATACCGTTGGTACTACGAACGGGCCAAGTTGACATTCGCCGCGCATCAAAAGGAGCTCATTCCCGTTACGGCGGCATCGCTCATGCCCTATCCGGGCCCGTGGATTTCGCGCGAGCTCGACGACCGCGTGCGCAAGACCGCTATGGTCCGCAGCGTGTTTACCCGCGAGCATGAGGGCTACCTGCGCATTTGGCGCCATGGTATCGGCGAGGCAAAGGCCTATGCGCGCCAAAACGCTGCAAGCTACCTGCGTTTCCAGAGCTTTTGGCCCAAGATCATGGACGGGCTTTGGCGTGACGCACAACTGATCAGTATCCTGGAGGGGGCCGAATGATCGACCGCCGCGCCCAGCGCGATAGTTCAATATCAATCTTTCGCATCATTGCCGTTGCCTGCGCCATTTGCGTGCTGGTGTACTTTATTTTTGCCTTGGTGACCGGTATCGAGCCGATCGCCACGGTGATTGCCTGCGCGCTGCTGTGCATCTTTCTGTGCATCTTTATCTTTTTGACGCTCAATCCCGATTCGGTGCGCTCCCAGTACACCGAGGAGACGCTCTCGGTGGCCTCGGCCATGCTCGAGGACATTAAGGGCGGTCTGACGCAGGAGTCGGCGCGTTTGGTGTGCCGGCGCATTTTGCCCGAGACGCGCGCCATGACGGTGGCCATCACCGACGAGGGCAACGTGTTGGCCTGCGCGGGCGAGTTTGAGGAAAAACTACTGCCAGATTCTCCCATCCACACGCTTGCCACACGCTACGTTATCGAACATGGCATCGTGCAGTCGTTCAACCGTATGGTGGATGTCGTGGGCTCGGATGGCTCGCACAACCAAGTCCCCGCCGGCATTATCGCCCCCATCAAGGTGGGCGATCGTACCGTCGGCACGCTCAAGTTCTACTACAAGACCCCGCGCGCCGTCGACCGTACCCAGTACGCGCTTGCCTCGGGCTTTGCCGAGATTTTGTCCACGCAGCTCGCCATCCACGAGCTCGAGGTACAAAAGGAGCTCACGGCGCGCGCCGAGGTGCGTGCGCTGCAGGCGCAGATTAACCCGCACTTCCTGTTCAACACGCTGAACACCATTGCATCGTTTACGCGCACCGACCCGCTGCGGGCCCGCGAACTGCTTCGTGAGTTCTCATCGTTCTATCGTGCCACGCTCGACAACTCGGGATCGCTTATTCCGGTCTCGCGCGAGGTTGCACAGACCAAGCGCTACCTTACCTTTGAGAATGCCCGCTTTGGCGAGGACCGCGTGCTCGCGACGTTCGATGTGTCCGAGGACGTGGAAGATACGCTGGTGCCGGCGTTCGTGATCCAGCCGATTGTCGAGAACGCCGTACGTCATGGTATGGGCGATGACGACGCCCTGAGGATCGACGTGACCGTTCACCAAGACGGCGAGGATGCAATCTTGATTGCCGTGGCCGATAATGGCGTGGGCATGGATGAGGGTACCGCCGCCAGACTGTTTGACGAGCGCTCTGCCCGTCCCGACGCCAGCTCTCCCCAGGGTGGCGGCGCCGGTGTGGCCATGCACAATATTTCGGAGCGCATCCATCGCTTTTATGGGCCGCACTCCTATACGCGTGTCGAATCGGCGCCGGGCAAGGGCACCAAAGTGCTCCTTCATCTTGATTTGTCAGAGAGCATCTTTGACATTCAAGAGTAAAATAAAAGGCTACGGGCTCAACGTCATGCGACTGATGCCCGGCGTAGTTAGTTGACGAAAGGTTTTATCCCTATGCTGCGTGCGATGATTGTGGATGATGAGGCGCCGGCTCGCTCGGAGCTTCGCTTCCTGCTCGAGCAAACGGGCAAGATCGGCACGATCATTGAGGCGTCGAGCGTCCGCTCCGCCATCGAGATGCTTATGGAAAGTCGCGTAGATGTCGTGTTTCTCGATATCTCGATGCCCGGTGCCTCGGGCCTGCAACTTGCCGAGGCGCTGCATAAGCTCAAAAATCCGCCGGCGATCGTGTTTGTGACTGCGTATAGTGACCATGCGGTCGAGGCATTCGACGTGGATGCCGTCGATTATCTGATGAAGCCGGTCGAGGAAGCTCGCTTGGATCGCGCGATCGAGAAGGTCATGCAACGCACCAAGCCGGTTACGGACAGCAAGGTGACCATCGAGCGTATCCCGGTGGAAAAGGGCGGCCGCAAGGTGCTCATTCCCGTGGACGACATTCGCTTTATCATGGCCAAGGACGATTACTCCTGCATCTATACCGTCGATGATCGCTTTTTGTCGACGACCTCGCTGGCGCAGTTTGAGGCCAAGCTCTGCGACTTTGGCTTCTTCCGTGTTCACCGCCGCTATATCGTCAACTTGGCGTGCGTCACGGATGTGGAGACGGTGCCCTCGGGCGCCATCCAGCTGGGCATTACGGGCGTCGACGAACGCGTGCCGGTTTCGCGCCGCCGCGTCGTGCCGCTTAAGAAGGCCATGAGTCTCTAGCACACTGGCCCCGCAGCCCTGTAGACCTATCGTCTGCGGAGCCGTGGGGCCTTTTTGTATGTATCTGCCGAATCGTTTTTTTTGCGGAAGGGATCCCATGAACAGTGCAAGCGCCAAGCGTATCGACATCATCTCGGACACCCACGGCTATTTATCGCCTGCGCTCTTGGATGAGCTTGAGGGCGCGGATCTGATTATCCATGCCGGTGACCTTACGTCGGAGATGGACTACGAGCACCTATGCACTATCGCCCCCGTGCGGGCCGTACTGGGCAACAACGATTACTACCGCGACTACGGCCCCGATGTAGACCGTCTTGCGCTCTTTACCTACGAAGGCCTCAAATTCGCCGTAGCCCACTACCGCGAAGACCTTCCGGTGGGATCCGTAGACGTAGCCATCAACGGCCACACCCACGTAACCAAAGAAGCCCAAGTGGGCCGTTGCTTAGTCCTCAACCCGGGCAGCGCCAGCTACCCCAGAGGCACCCGAGGCCCCACCATGGCCAGAATGCTAGTAAAAGACGGCAAGATCCTAAGCACTAAGTTTATTGACCTAGATTAACCGCAACAAAAACGGGGGATGCACAACGCATCTCCCGTTTTTCTTTGAGCCAAAGTAAGAAGTTCAACAAGATCCATCAGACCAACCCCGCCGAGGAGCACGCGGGCTAGCCGCGCAGCGGCGCACGCCCGCAAAACTGGTTAAATAATGTGACGGCAGGGAGGGTCTCCGGGGCCGAGGGCGGGGGTTAAGTTTGTCGCGAGTTCCGCACGCAAAGGAAAGCACTTAATGTGCTTTCCGTCTTGCGCAGGACTGTAGAGCAGCAAACTTAAACAGCGGGCGGCCCGTTCCGGGAATCTGCCCCCGCGCACAGAAGGGGATTCCTTTTGCCAAAAAGGGACAGGTTTATTTTGGTCGGTTTTTCATGCTTGAATTTGAAACATTTCGCCCGACAAGAGCGTATCTAAGGTGAGGGCCTCACCAAGAATTATTAACGTCACCGGGAGGTGATTATGGAAGAACAAGCTTTTAGACAGGCGGTTGAAGATCACAGGGATGTCGTGTTTCGAATCGCATTGACGTATCTGCGCGATCGTGCCGATGCCGACGATATTGCCCAAGACGTCTTTCTTAAGTTGCTTAAAAGCGATGGAAACTTTGAAAGTTGGGAACATCTTCGTCGATGGCTTATCCGGGTCACGATCAATGAATGCAAATCGCTCTTTCGAAAGCCATGGAGGCGTGTGGAGGATATTGAGAACCTGGCCGATTCGCTTTCGGCGGCGCAGGATGAGACCAAGGCGGTCCTGTCAGACGTTATGCGACTTCCGGAGCGATTCCGCGTTCCCATCGTGCTCTATTACTATCTGGGCTTTTCGACCTCAGAGATTGCCGAGTTACTGCATGTACCAGCCGCGACCGTTCGAACGCGTTTAGCACGCGGTCGATCGAAGCTCAAATTCATCCTAGAGGAGGGCGACCGTGAAATCCAACCAAATCAAGCAGGCCTTCGAGTCCGTCCAAGCCGATAGCGATCTTGCTGACCGTGTTCTTTATGCCGCTGCTGGTGAGCCGCTTCGCCGAAAGGGTCACGCGAAGCCTCTGTATGTTGCCGTGATCGGATGCCTTGCCGGAGTGCTGGCGACCGGAGGGGTCGCCTACGCCGTCGTCAATTCCAGCTATTTTGCCTCTGCCTGGGGAAACCATGGCAACGGAGAGTCCATTACCTGGACTCAAGGTGGCTCGTCGGGGACTAAATATACCTACACCAGAGAGTTTGGTGATGGTATCGCGCCCCAAAGCTTGGAGGGTTCAGTACAGAAGGTCAATCTGTCCGTCGAGGGCAACGGCTATACACTCGACATTCATGATATGGCTATCGATAAAAACGGTTGCGGTGCCGTGACGTTTACGTTGTCCAATCCAAATGGTGTTAACTACTACAAGCCGGCAGCAGAGACGGGCGAACTTGTTCTCTATGGTGAAGAAGAACAAGGCATCGGCACGCCCGGCATGAACTTCGGCGAGGAATGGGCTGATACACGCTGCACCATTGATAAAGACACATCAAGCGACACGGTCATTAACGGCACGATGTACTTTGCATCTTGGAATCGCGATCGAGATTTACGACATGCGGTCACCTGGAATATCAGTTGGACGGAGGGCAAAGGTGAGGATGCGAAGGTGATCGAGGTATCGACGCCAGAGTTTAACGTCGGAGCGTACGTCGATACAAAGGGGCTCCGCTCCGATGACTCGCCTCTCGAGATCAGCCCGTTTTCCATCCAGACGCACATCGATGATCTGGGCTATGAAGCAGTTGATCATAAAATGACCGTCAGCTACAAGGATGGATCGGAGCAGATTATCGAAGATGACGACGCAGGGGCGTACAACTTCTATGTTTCGATGGCACGCAATAGCGGAGAGAACATTTGGGTGCCAACGAAGTTGATTGATGTCGACCAAGTGGTTTCAGTAACGCTCGAAGGCACACGCTGCACTTCAACAGGGGGCGCCGAAACGTCGGAACCCTTTGCCATTGTCTATTCGTAAGATTTGGGGCTGCTTCCTGCTATGGGAGGCGGCCCATTTTGCGTTAAATGGGCGGTTAAAGCGAGCGATATTCGTCCGGTTTTCGGAAGTATGCGGCA
>DBEXMY010000200.1:0-2384 GCA_048168905.1 Collinsella sp.
GTTATGGAACAAACTCGTCACGCGGACGGCGCGGCGGTAGATCTCCTCCGAAAGCAGGTAGAAAAAGCGAATCCAGCGGTCCTTAAATGACGGCACCACCCAATCGGCGCGAATGATCTCTTCCTCGCGCTCGCGGGTATAGATGCCATGCTCGGTCAGCAGCACCGGCGCATGGTGAACGCTTGAGCCCAGACAGGCGAGCAGGCCGCCGTAGCCGGTCGAGATAGCGTGATACACATCGGCAACCGGCACCTCGCTGCCCAGCAGGTAGAGCACCGGCAACAGCATAGAGCGCATGGTGTGGAATGCGTCGGCAAAGGGCGTGTAGGGGTACTCGGCAAGGCACACGTCGCGGAAGATGTCCATAAACGTTCGGCTCTGCAAAAACGAGAGCGGATGCACGCGACGGCGCTGAAAGATATCGAACAGCACGTCCCAGTCCGGATTGGAGAGCGACACCAGACGGCGTAGCGCCTCGCGCTCGCGGTCGTTAAAACTGGCTTCGTGCTGCTCGCCCGAAAGCCGCAGGGCATCGTCCAGGAACACCTCGTGCACCTCGACCACGTTGCCGGGCAGCTCGTAGACAAACTTGCCACGGTCGGCAGCATGCGCGCCGATCACCCACAGCACAAACTCGTGCTCGGGCATAGCCGTAATGTAGCCGTGCATCCAGGTAGACACGCCGCCGTGCACATAGGGGTAGCAACCCTCGAGTACCAAGCAGATTCTCATTTGTCGCTACCCTCCTTGCGCGCAATGGTCACCGTCTTGTCCATGGCTTTGACCAGGCACAGGTCGCCTGTCAGATGCGTAATCTCGCCACCCGTCACCGCACCCGGCTCGCCATTATTGGTACGGAACATGAGCCAAACCTCGTCGTGGAAATTGCCCAGGCTGAGCGTCCAGGCATCCGCACTGGTATCCACACTCACCGTAACCGACGAAAAGCGCTGAATGGCGCCCGAGCAATCCGAGCCGGTCTGGCGGCGCAGGTCGGGCGCAGACTTGGTAAGCCAGTCCAGGTAGTCGGTCAGGCCGCCCTTGTAGACTTCCCAGCCCTCCTTGGCGCCGCGATCGGGATCGAGCAGGTCGTCCGGGTGCATAAAGTGCGTACTCACGTAGTGCATGTTGAGCTCGGACACGGCAGCCAGGCGCATATAGGAATCGTCGACCATGCCGCCCGAGACAATACGCGGCTGCTCCACAATACCATCGCCCGCCACGCCAAACTCCTGCACGTACGGCAAGTCGGTACCGTCCTCAAAGTACGTACTGGCAATAGTCTTAATGCGCGGAACGTCGGTGCCGATAAGCTGGCGCGCGCGGGCCGAAAGGATATTCGACGGTGGCACGTAGACCGAGCCGTGCGCGTTGGGCAGCACCTCGTCCTGGAAGGCTATAAGCTCGTTGAGCGAAGCGACGAGCGTTTCCTTGTTTTTCCACGTCTTGTAGACGTACAACGTACCATAGTCGGTGTCCCAGAGCGCAAGCGGCTGATGGTTGTAGCCGTGAAAGCCCAGCTCTCCGCCCATCTGCAGCAGCATGCCGCCAAAGTAGCGGAACTGCGTGGTATCGGCCTGGCGCGCGGGCTCGGTCTGGTTGACCGCGTCCTCGTAGTTTTCGATCATCACGCCGGTATAGCGAATGCCGTATTTTTGCGCGAGCTTTTGCAGATCGGGCCACCAGACCTTGGCATAAAAATCGGCGACGGAAAGCCCGTAGTCGCGCTTGATGTAGGTGCCGTCGCCCGAGGGCACAGGGCTGGGAAAGTCGTCCAAATAGAACACGGCGCTGTTGATGACCGGATAGGCCGTGGCTTCACCCAGCAAGCTTATGGCCGAAGCATAGAACCCACGCATGACCTTGTCGTAGATGCCAATGTTGCACACCACGGTGTGACCACTGCCGCAATCGTTAGACCAAATGAGCGGCGTGCCCGCGTCACCGGTCTTTGCCCAGACGTGCGCCGTTTCGCGCAATGAAACCGAGAGCGAAGAATCGAAGGGATCCGAGAACTCGTAGCGCTCTCCCCCGCCCAGCATAAAGTCCTCACTCGGCACAATGCTTTCGGCTTTTACATAGTCATATCCGGCCGATTCAATGCCAAGCTTGGAGGCAATCACTTGCAGATAGCTCGAGTTATCCGGCGGCATGGCGAGCATAAGAGAACCGCCAGCACTCACCCAACCCATAATGTCGCTCAGGTGCGTACCGAGCCCATCGAGCGACGGCATGAGCAAAATCACGCGATCGAAGGAGGTCAGCGAGGGAATGGCATCCGCACCATCCAGAGCAAGGTCCACGTCGCGGTGCGCGATCTTCATGTCCAGCAAAATCTGGTCGAACTGTTCCTTTACGTCCTCGACGCCAGCTTGATCGGAATC
>DBEXMY010000201.1:0-6048 GCA_048168905.1 Collinsella sp.
GATTTGCATAATTTCCGTTACAGATTGCATATATTTACGTGATACCGCTGTGTTCTCCTGAGGTACCCCATCCCGGACCGTGCAAAAAACGGAGTATTCTGCAACGCGCTCGTGCCAACACCGCCGCGAGCGGGCAAAACTGTAGGGCGCTGCATCATTTTGGGTTCCGCTATAACGAGAATGACACACCTTTGCACCGGAAAACGGAAAAGTCTGACTCAAAACACTCGCTAGGGATATCCGAAGGCCACCGCTGGCGACGTCGAATCGTATGCAGGCAACTCGATCTGCAGAATACTCCAAAAAATGCACGGCGCACCCCATGGGACCCATTGCCGCATGGCTGAAAACGGGCCTTCAGCATCCTCCAGGTGCATTCCTGAGCAAATCACACCGGACCAACGGTCGGATGCGGCAAACAAAAGGGCCCCGAGCGTAGTTGCTCGGGGCCCTTAGTTCGCCTCGCTCTAGCGTGCGACGCGTATGTTACTTGCGCTTGCCGCCGCCGTCACCGGGGCGACGGGAGCTGCCGCCGCGCTTGCCGCCACGATTGTTGCCATAGCTGCCACGGTTATCGCGACCGCCGGCACGACCGCCGCGGGAGCCGGCCTGGTTGCCGCCACGCCCGCCGCGATAGCCGCCACGACGCTCCTCGCGGGTATCGTCGTAGTTGCGCCAGTCATCGCGACGATCGCGGCTGGCACGCGGGTCACGACGATCGCGCGACTCATTCGAACGACCGGCGCCGCTGCGGCCACCGTTGCCACGAGCACCCTCGCGACGCTCACCACCGCGGCCGCCCTCGCGGCCTCCGCGCTCGTCAAAGCGCTTGCCGCCGCGGGTACCACGCTCGTCACGCGAACCACGGCCTTCGCCGCCACGGCGCTCATCGCGCCCGCCGCGCTCGTCATCGCGACCGGAGCGACGACGGTCACCCGAGCCGCGCTTGCCGCCGCGCGAACCACGGCCCTCGTCCTCGCGCTCAACACGACGACGGCCACCACGGTCCTCGTCCTCACGGCGACGGCGATGCGCCTCGCCCTGGAACTGCTTGACACGACGCTCGGCACGGTTGCCGCGCGGGGCCTGCTCGACGGCAGCAGCACCGGCACGCTCCTCGGCAGCCACCTCGCGGGCCACGCTCTCCACGGCCTCATCCACGCGAGCCTGAACGCCCTCGCGCACGCGGGTCTTGCCGCCGCGCTTGGGACGGCTCGGGCGCTCGCCGTCGCCGCGACGCTCGTCGCGACCGCGGTTGGAACGACCGGCCACATCGCCGTAATCGTCGCCGTTGCGCTTACCGTCGCGACGTGCCTGCTCAAGCTTCTTCTTGCTCTTGGACTTGCCGCGCTTGGTCTTCTTCTTCACCTTAAAGGCCGCAGGATCGCGCTCGGGATCGACGGCAGGCGGGTTGGGGCCCACATGCAGGTCGCCAGCCTCGTAGATGTCGGCCGTCTTGTCCATGAGCTTCTCGATCTCGTAGAACTCATCGACGTCCTGCTCGGTCACAAACGTAATGGCCCAGCCCAGCTCGCCGGCACGGCCCGTGCGGCCGATGCGGTGGATGTAGTCGGTCGGCTCGGCCGGCACGTCAAAGTTCACGACGTAGCGCACGTCGCTAATGTCGATGCCGCGGGCGAGGACATCGGTTGCCACCAGCACGTCAACGGTGCCGTCACGGAAGGCCGAAAGCGCGCGCTCGCGCTGCGCCTGGCTGCGGTTGCCGTGAATCGCGGCGGCCTTGATGCCCTTGCGCTCCAGACGACGGCAGCAGCTGTCGGCGCGGTGCTTGGTGCGCATAAAGACGATAGTGCGCTCCGGGCCCTCCTTTTTGAGGAACTCGGGCAGCAGGTTGTTCTTGGCCTCGATGGACACCGGGAACACAAACTGGTCGACGGTGTCGGCGGTCGACGTGGCGGGCGCGATCTCCACGCGGGCCGGGTCGCTCACCAGGTCGGTGATCTCGCCCACGGCCTCCTCGTCGAGCGTGGCCGAGAACAGCAGCGTCTGGCGCTCGGCCGGCGTCTCGCGCACAATGCGGCGGACGGCGGGCAAAAAGCCCATGTCGAGCATGCGGTCGGCCTCGTCGAGCACCAGCACCTTGACCTCGTCCAGGTGGCAAGCGCCCTGCTCGATCAGATCGACCAGACGGCCCGGCGTGGCGACCAGAATGTCGCAGCCGTACTTGAGCGCCGCGGTTTGCGGCTTGTAGCTCACGCCGCCCACGACGGTCACGGCGACATGGCCGGTGACGTCGGCAATCTTACCGGCGACCTCATCGATCTGCTGGGCAAGCTCGCGCGTGGGGGTGATAACGAGCATCGCGGGGCCGCGGCCGTTGCCCTCGGGCTTCTTGGCGCCGCGACGGCGGTTGCGGCCGCCACGCTCGTGCACGGGTTTGGGAGGAGCGATGTGCTCCAGATTGTTCATGGTCGGCAGCAAGAAGGCGGCCGTCTTGCCGGTGCCGGTCTGAGCGGCGGCAAGCAGGTCGCGGCCCTCGAGCACCACGGGGATCGAGCCAGCCTGGACAGGCGTGGGCGCCGTGTAGCCCAGGTTCTCGATGGCACGAAGCATCTCGTCCGAAAGTCCCAGCTCGTCAAAGGCGGGCAGGTTCTCGGTCGCGGACTCGACGGTCTCGGCGGCGCTGGCCTCGTCGGCAGCATCGAAGGCAGCCTGGGTCATGGCCTCGCGGGCCTCGTCCAGAATCTCCGCGTCCGTGACGTCGGATACAGAATTACGCATATGTTGTTGTTCCTTATCTGCACGCATTATGGGCACGGCATGCGGCCGCGCGAGCGTGCTTGGTAGTGCGCTAATACATACAAAAACAGGTGCGCACAGAGAGGACGTTGCTCAGCACGCTGGCGATCGCTTTGGCAGCCTTATCACGCGCCGTCCAGACGCAGCAGCTCTAAGCGATGGAGCAGATTCGCCGCCGGTTAGTATACCCGTACTTCGCATGCCCCCACGTAAACCACAGATGACGAGGCGGACGAGGTGGGCCCGGCTGATTGTCTCAATCTGTAACAGTTGCTCAGCAAAAACCGGTCTAACTGTTACAGATTGAGACAAACCCAAACCCCACAAAACAACATCTCAATCTATAACAGTTAGAGGTCATTTTCCCTGCTAGATGTTACAGGTTGAGATGTTTGACAGGGGCTGCCAACGATTGAGCAGCCACCCTCATCTGTATCGGAATGTCATACATTTCTTTCTGTACTGGACACCCCCAGGGGGTATGGGTGTATAGTATCGGAAGGTTAACATTTCCAACACTACGCCACAGAAAGGAGAAGCCATGGCTCAAGATAAGTTTGACGTGGGCGGCATGACGTGCGCCGCCTGCCAGGCGCATGTGGACCGTGCCGTGAGCAAGCTCGACGGCGTCGAGAGTGTCGCGGTCAATCTGCTCGCCGGTTCCATGATGGTCGACTATGACCCCGCACAGGTCTCCCCCGACGATATCTGCACCGCCGTCGACCGCGCGGGCTATTCGGCCTCGCCCGTCAACACGGGCACCGATGCCGCCAGCTCAAGCGGCAGCGCGCAAGCCAGGTCCGGCGCCGCCCATATGGAGTCGCCGACCAAAAAGTTGGAGGCCACTGCCTCCGCCATGCGCACCCGTCTCATCATCTCAATCATCTTTCTCATTCCGCTGTTCTACATAGGCATGGGACACATGCTCGGCTGGCCGCTGCCCAGCGTCTTCACCGACCACACCCACAGCATGACGCTCGCCCTCACCGAGCTCGTCTTGCTCATCCCCATCGTCTATGTCAACGACGCGTACTTTATCAACGGCTTCAAATCACTCGTGCACGGCGCGCCCACCATGGACGCCCTCATCGCCGTCGGCGCCACCGCGTCGATCGCCTGGTCGCTCTACGCCATGTTTATCATGGCCGACCAGCTGGCCGCCGGGCAGGTCCACGAGGCCATGATGACGAGCATGGACAACCTGTATTTTGAGAGCGCCGGCACGATCCTGTCGCTCGTCACCGTGGGCAAATACCTCGAGACGCGCAGCAAGTCCAAGACCGGCGGCGCCATCGAGGCGCTCATCGACCTGGCACCCAAGACCGCGACCGTCGTTGCCGATGACGGCACCGAGACCGCTGTGGACGTCGACGCCATTCTACCCGGCCAGGTTCTGCGTGTGCGCCCAGGCGAGTCTATCCCTGTCGACGGCGTGGTGCTCGAGGGCGCGTCGGCCGTGGACGAGAGTGCGCTAACCGGCGAGTCCATCCCCGTGGAAAAGACCGCCGGCGACACCGTCAACGCCGCCACGGTCAACCGCACCGGATCGTTTACCTTCCGCGCCACGCGCGTGGGCGCCGACACGTCGCTCGCCAAAATCATCCAGCTTGTCGAGGACGCCAACGCCACCAAGGCGCCCATCGCCCGCATGGCCGATAAGGTCGCCGGCGTGTTTGTGCCCGTGGTGTTTGCGATCTCGGCCGTGACCTTTGCGGTGTGGATGGCGCTGACCGGCAGCGTAAACGAGGCGCTCACCTCCGCCGTGGCCGTGCTGGTGATCAGCTGCCCGTGCGCGCTGGGCCTGGCCACGCCCGTCGCCATTATGGTGGGCACCGGCAAGGGCGCCGAGATGGGCATTCTGTTTAAGAGCGCCGAGGCGCTGGAGAATCTGCGCAACGTGGGCACCGTGGTGCTCGATAAGACGGGCACCGTCACCCGCGGCAAGCCTGCCGTGACCGATATTGTGGTTGCCGTGCGCGCCGATGGCTCGCCCGCCATGAGCGAAAAGGCGCTGCTCAAGTTGGCCGCCGCGCTGGAGCGCTCGAGCGAGCACCCGCTGGCCGAGGCGATTATGGCCGAGTGCGAGACACGCGGAATCGTCGCACGCATGGTCGAGGACTTTGCCGCCGTGCCCGGTCGCGGCGTCACGGCGCGCGAGGGGCAGAATATCATCGCAGCCGGCAACGTTCGTCTGATGAACGAGCTGGGCGCGGAGGTGCCCGCCGGTCTTGCCGAGCAGTTCGCTGCCGAGGGCAAAACGCCGCTGTTCTTTGCCAAGAACGGCGAGCTCGTTGGCACCATCGCCGTGGCTGACGAGGTCAAGGAGACGAGCGCCGAGGCAATCGTCGCGCTGCGTTCGCTCGGCGTCGACGTGCGCATGCTCACCGGCGACAACCGCGTGACGGCCGAGGCCATCGCCCGCCGCGTGGGACTCACCAGCGAGCAGGTTATCGCCGACGTTCTTCCCGCCGACAAGGAACGTCACGTGCGCGAACTGCAAGATGCGGGCGGCAAGGTCGCCATGGTGGGCGACGGCATCAACGACTCCCCCGCCCTGGCGCGCGCCGACGTGGGCCTTGCTATCGGCACCGGCGCCGACATCGCCAAGGAGGGCGCCGACGTGGTACTCATGCGCAGCGACCTCATGGACGTCGCCCGCGCCATCGAGCTTTCGCGTGCCACGATCCGCAACATCAAGCAGGACCTGTTCTGGGCACTGTTCTACAACGGCATCGGCATTCCGCTCGCCGCGGGCGTGTTCTTCCCGCTCACCGGCTGGCAACTCTCGCCGATGTTTGGCGCCGCGGCCATGAGCCTGTCGAGCGTGTGCGTCGTAAGCAATGCGCTGCGCCTGCGAACCTTTAAGCCTAAGACGGTGCACTGATGCACCCGACCTTGCCCCTCAAACCGTCGCTCGCGTACCCAAGTACGCTTCGCTCCTCTTTCGGGGCAATCTCGGGCACCTCAGCGCACCTTTAAGATGACGCTGTTCACGACTAAACTGTCAGATAATCTCAATCGATAAGGAGTACACCCATGCGTTACACAATCAAGACTTCCGGCCTCATGTGCGGCCACTGCGACGCTACTGTCGAGACCGCGCTGCTCAACGTAGCCGGCGTGACCGATGCCGATGCCGACCACGAGACCCAGACCGTCCAGGTGGAGTGCGCCGACACCGTGACCGCCGAGCAGCTCGCCGCCGCCGTCGAGGGCGCGGGCGAGAAGTTCCACGCCCTGTCCGTGACCGCCGCGTAGCAGACGCCGCCTACTCAATCCTCAGAAGTT
>DBEXMY010000202.1:0-5487 GCA_048168905.1 Collinsella sp.
CGCCTTGTATCTGCGCGGCGAATACGGCCGCAGCCTGGGCATGGCGGAAAACGCCCTGATTATGAAACAGGGAAGTTATCCCATCTCGGAGCTGTTCCTGCACCTGTCGGCTTCCATGGCATGCATGAGCCTCAAGGACATCGACGCCGCAAAGGCACACTTCGGAGCCGCTTGGGACATTGCGCGCCCCGACGGCCTTATCGAGCTCATTGGCGAGCACCACGGCCTTTTACAGGGGCTCATCGAGGCGTGCCTAAAAACGCAATACCCTGACGACTTCGCTCACATCATCGAGATCACGTATCGATTCAGCTACGGTTGGCGGCGCATCCACAACCCCGATTCGGGCGAGGACGTGGCCGACGATCTAATGACCACGGAGTTCACCATGGCCATGCTCGCCTGCCGTGGGTGGACCAACGCCGAAATCGCACGCCATATGGGAGTATCGCCGGGCACTGTCAAAAACCGCCTATCCAGTGTGTATGCAAAGCTTGGCATCGGCACGCGCACCGAACTGGTCGCTCATATGCTGCGTTAGCGGCCAGACTGCCTAGCGCGGCACGTGCGCCCCGGAGCCCCGGCGCTTCGCTCGCTCAAATTGGACATTTTGGCCCTCGGACGGCACTACCGTGACAGGATGCCTTCTCGCAAAATTGGATTATTTCCACCGATACCTGCGGGATGGGAGCCAAAGATGCTTGATCGCCGTTCGTTACTTGTTGCCGGAGCGTCCTCGCTGGCGAGCATTATGTTGCCGCGCGTGCCGGGAAGCGCAAACGCCTTCATATTGCCGTTCGCCCCCGCCGAGGCATACGCCGACGAAGATGATCCCTTCAAGGTCTTGGTGCTCTCGCGCACCATGTTTGGTGTGGTCGTGGTCGACGTCGCCAACAAGAATACGCCCATCACGGGTGCCCAGGTCACGCTCATATCGCGCTATGCCGCAGGCAAGCAGCTCACCGCCACGACCGATGACGAAGGCACGGCCATCTTTGAGGTCGCCCCTCTTTCAGAAGGCTACGTGGACGAGGCAACGCTTCTCGACGCGTACGACTTTAACGGCGGCATCTCCATTAGCATGGCAGGCTACCGCGATGTCGAGATTCCCCTTGCGCGTATCCAGGGCGGCACCGCTATTACCGCACCCACACGTCCGCTCTCCGATGGCGAGCCGTACTTTCGACAGCTCACGTTCGACGAATGGGACATCCAGTACGCCGACGCCACGTTTATGGCAATGCCAGCGGACGAAGCAGCAAACGACCAGCCCGACACGCACGCTTTTACCGTGCAGACTCATCTGCCGCAGGGCGGGCAGGCAACGTTGCATATCAATAAAGTGATGCCCGCTGCGGGCAGCTCAACCGAAACCGTCACACAGATCGGCCAGATCAAGGTCAGCGCATCGGGCGCGGATAATCTGGCGACGTTCACGCTTGAAGACACGTTCCTCGATGCAGCTTCGGGCCTTCTGGAGGAAGGGTGCAAGCTGCGCTTTATGCTCGACTACCAGGGCAAAACCTACACGCTCTCATCCCCTATGGCCGTTGTCACCGCGCCGGCCGCAAAGGCGGAATCGGGCTCGACCACCATCATTCCCACCACCATGGACCAAGAGATCACTCCGTTTGATTTCCCCGCGGCGTTTCCCGGTATCGGCGGCAATAAGTTCACGTGCTGGATGCCCACATTTCCCATTCTGTTCGATTTCTCGTTTGCCGGGTACGTACTGTTTGGCGGAGGATACAAACCGGTCGGCTATATGAACGATTCGGGCAACCCTGATCCGGAATACTGGAAGAAATCGCCGCGTGAATCGGGCGCCAAGCAGGCAAACCGCTACCTCGACGAGATGGAGGGGAAGTGGAATCAGTACAAGAGTATGAGTGCCGGTTCGGGCACCGATCCAAGAAACACCAAGCTCCTTCGCCACCGTTGCACGCCGCTGTTCACGATGGATATCGCCACACAGCTGTACGGCTCGCTCGCCTACGATTGGGTGGGCAAAACCTGGGGCGACAACAACGACCCCGCATACGGCAATATTAAGGCACTCTTTCAAGTAAGAACCGACCTCAATTGGACCGAGCAGTTTACCCTAGGGCCGGTGCCGTTTTTCCTAAACGTCAACCCCTGGGTGCTGGCGAAGCTGGCGCTCGCCGTGGGTGCCCACACGCACGGCAGCGGCGCAGCGTTTTTTAAAAACATTTCGCTCGACTATTCAAACACGTCTGGCTCGTTCACCATCCAGATTGGACTTGCCGTCACCTTTGGCGCCGGCGTTGCAGGCGTCGCCTCGTCTGCCGTGCGCGGCGCCGCATCCCTCACGCTGTTCATTGGGTACGAGAAGGCAGATGGACACCAGCTTCCGCGACTGCGCGTAGGTGCAGATGTCGATGTCGATGTGATACTCCAGTTCGTAATGTTCAAGTGGACCACCAAGGCTTGGTCGGGGTCGTGGCCCACACTCCTCGATTCGTGGAATATGTCGGTGAACAATGGCAACCAGTATGTGCTCCAGCGCTCTGAGCTCGCATTGGGCGGAGATGCGCCTTACACGCTGGATGCCTGTTTCGGCTCGGCCGGCAACGCCGAGGCGGGTGGTGTGCCGCAATTTATCGCATCGGCCACCATCGTCACCAACGCCGAGCTGCTCGCACGCGCCGAGGTTAAGGCCACTGCCGTAAACGTCGCGCCTGTCGTGCGCGATTGGGATCGGGCGGTCACGTGCATTGAGCTCGAGGCGGATGCAGAAAGCGACGACACGGGACAGATCGAGCATTTCGTCCATGCACTGAAAGAGAACGACGAAAACGCCGCGCCGATGTATAAGTACACCTATATCGGGCAGGCGAAGGACGCCGTTGCGGACCCCAACGCCAATTCTGCTGGTGTATCGGAGGACGAGCGTGGCGGCATCAAGCCCTCGAGCGACAACGTGCTGTTTGCTGGCGTGCTCAGCGAAGCCCACATGAAGCTGGCGATGATCGCCGGCGTGGAGTGCCTGTTCCGTATCGCCTCGGTGCGCTACGGCGAGAATGGTCGCTCGCGCCTGGTGGTGCATACAAAAACGAACGGCACGTGGTCCGCTCCCACGCCCGTGGACTTCCCCCTTGGGTTTGGCGAGGGCGACGTGGAGCGCAGCGGCATATTCGATTACGACTTCGACGTGGTGGAATATACAGACGGGAGGGGAAACCAAGACGCCTACGTGCTGCTGGTCTCGGGCGAGCGCCCCGCCGGCGACAACACCCATTTCGATACGGCGAGCACATCCGGCATGCTGTCCGTTGTGCGCCTGCGCATCAGCAACGACGGAGTTCGCGTGGTATCGCACACGTCGTGGCGCAGCATCTCGCGCGGCCGCCTTCAGGAGGATGGCCACCATTGTCTGCAGTGCCCACGCATCACGGTGGGCAAGGCGCTGGTCGACGGACGTCTGTCGGGCGCTTACCTCCACCGCCGCGGGACCACCGCAGAAAAGGCGCTCGGCAGCGAGGCTGAGGTTGCGCTGGAGTGCTTTACCCTATGGTCGGACGTTTCGGGCGACAGCCTGACGTTCCGCCAAGTTCTCCGCTTTCCGCAAGCACCGTCGAGTATCGAGCTGGGTGAGCCCGAGAATATCAACGGCAAAATGGTGGTGCCCGTTGCGTACGAGACCGCAGACGGTTGCGGCTGCGCATCGTACGCCGTGATCGGCCAGTCCATTGCGGGCTGGGGCGTTATGTCACCAGACGCCACGGTACCCCATGCGGTGCCGTGGCCACAACATTCGGGCTTTTTGGCAACCGTCAACGAGCAGCTGCAGCATATTACTTGGACGCGAGGCGCATCGGCATTTGCAACGCAGCCCGTGGGTGCCGCAGGCTGTGGCCCGGCATCGTTTAGCGTAAGCAACAACGGCAGGTGCGTACTCTATGTAGAGAACACCGATGGCAAGGTGGGACAAACCTACGACGAAGAAGGCAACCCGGTTGCAGTGATGGGCAAGCACTTCCGCATCTTCGCCAGCACCTTGGCGGGCGATCTGTTCACGGAGCCGTTTGTGATGTGCGAGCTGGACCATCCCGTCGATCAGATAACGACATTTTTGACGTCGGGAGGCATACTCTCCGCGCTCGCCACGCACATTGTGAGCGCGGAGAAGAGCGAGGCAGAGCTGCACGACATCGAAGTGCCCTTGGTGGCGTGTGCCACTCCGACGGGCGCCGTTGCCACCTCGGGCGCGGTGGTGCCCGGAGCAGCAGGCGAATCCTTCATGGTCACGGTGCGAAACGACGGCAACACCTTACTGACCGCCGGCACGATCGATCTGTACCGAGAGGGCTCCAGCCAGCCGTTCTCCAGCGCATCCATCGGATTCGGAGCGAACGCGCGCATGGCTTCGATCTACGATCCAGAGCTTGCCGAGGACGCTTCGGCCAACGATATGGCACACGTGAAGTACGCGCTCGAGACGCTGGGCGCACGTTTTGCAACGCACCCGCTGGTAGCCGACAACGGCAACGCCGTGCTGGCACCGGGTTGCACGGCACAGTTCCGTATGAGCTTCGCCATCCCCGAGAGTTGGAGCGACGAAGTGGGCAAACGCGTAACGCTGTATGCGAAGGCGCGTAATCTGGTGGCGCTCGACCCCGTAACGCTCGAGGAAATTCGACCGGGCGCGAACTCGGCGCTGGGTGCCGTACTGCACGAGCTTCATGTGCCCGACGCGGCATGCGAACGCTCAGAAGTTCAGGTCGGCGTATACGACAGCGCGGATACGACAGGACTTCACGATGCACCGATGACGGCGGACGGCGGTGGCGGCTCGAGTGGCGGCGGTACTGACAAGGGCGGCGGCTCCGACGGAAGCAGCTCCAGCAGTGGCAAGGATCACGGCAATAACAAGCGCCCCGGAAAAGCGGGCGCGCTTGCGGGCACGGGCGATGTCAACGCTCCCCTTGCAGCAGCCGCAGCAGCACTCGCCGCGGCAGGCGCCGGCCTCATCGCCTACAGCGCCCGCCGCACGGCGCTCGAAAAAGACACCGCCGATGAGGTCAATTCTGATAAGCCTCACTAGCTCTCAGTTACCTTTGCGAGAGACGCCGACTCGGCTCATCGACCATCAAAATGGGCTGGTTCTGGATACCCAGAGCCAGCCCATTACGCATTAGATATCGTCAGAGGAGTCGAGTTCTGCCTCGAGCTTGGCACGCCGTCTTTTCGCCAACAATCCGCACGACACGTCTTCGACAACGTATCCAACCGCAAACGCAGCAAGACACATTCGACCGCTTTCAAACTTACTCGGAAAGAGCCGACTCGGTTTTGTCCGAGTAAGCTCTTTTCAGCCTAAGCTCGAACGATTGTTCGATGGATTTCGTGTTGGTTGGAATCGCCCAAGGGCTGGGCTATGCTACCTTGACTATCTATATGACTTAAACGCAGCAAAGGAGCACCGAGAGAGCGAGTATGGCAAAAAACACCGCAAACTATGGTAAC
>DBEXMY010000203.1:0-4554 GCA_048168905.1 Collinsella sp.
CTAACTAGAAGCCATCGCGAAAGGCGGCCCATGGCCCTGCGTGAATCTGGAGAAGACTATCTCGAATCTATTTATGTGCTCTCGGAGCGCCAGGGCATCGTTCGGTCAATTGACGTCGCCGAATACCTGGGCGTAACCAAGGCAAGTGTCTCTAAAGCCATGGCGACGCTGGAAAGCAACGGCTATGTCGAAATGGGAAAACGAGATGTTCATCTGACGGAACGCGGTATTGAGGTTGCGCGTCAAATGTGGGAGCGCCATTGCTTTTTTGTGGGGCTGCTAGAGGACGCAGGTGTAGCGCCCGAGGTTGCCTCGCAAGAGGGCTGCCACATGGAGCATTGCCTGAGCGAGGAGAGCTTTGAGAAGCTAAGATCGATGTTGGGGCGGGAAGATGTGGCGGGCCCAGCAACGGAAGCCTAATTGATCCCCAGTAGCGCGGAGTTCGCGCAAAGCGCGAACCAGCGACCGGGACCAGTAGCCCCACCAACAAAGTTCAATTCAGACAGGGAACCCCGCTAGCAAGCGATGCCCAAGAACCACCAGCAACGTCACCGCAGGCCGGGGTCGGGCTTGGTTTTGAAAACATTCCGCAGACCAGAAGCGCCCCCGTTCGTAGCTCCGAAGGAGCAGAACGGGGGCGCTTCATTGGTCGAGGACGTTTTCAAAACCAAGCCCGACCCCGGCCGGAGGGACCACGAGTGCTACAGGTTCTTGACACCCATCGCGCGCATGGCGTTCAGGATGGCGATGATCGCCACGCCCACGTCGCCAAAGACGGCAAGCCACATGTTGGCGATGCCGAGCGCCGCGAGCACCAGGATCAGCAGCTTAATGCCCAGCGCAAAGATGATGTTCTGCCAAACAATCGTCATGGTCTTGCGCGCCACGCGGATCGCGCGGGAGATGTTGGACGGCTTGTCGTCCATCAGCACCACGTCGGCAGCTTCAATTGCGGCGTCCGAGCCCATGGCGCCCATGGCGATTCCGACGTCGGCGCGCGTGAGCACGGGTGCGTCGTTGATGCCGTCACCGACAAAGGCGAGCTTGCCCTTGCCGCTCTCGGTTGCAAGCAGCGCCTCGACACGCTCGACCTTGTCGCCTGGCAGGAGCTGCGCGTGGAACTCGTCGAGCCCCAGCTGCTTGGCCACAGACGCTGCAACCTCCTCGCGGTCGCCCGTGAGCATGACGGTGCGTTTGACGCCGGCAGCGTGCAAGTCGCGAATAGCCTGCTCGGCATCGGCCTTTATGGTGTCGGCAATTACGATATGGCCGGCGTACGTGTCATCGACCAGCACATGGAGGATCGTACCGACGACCTCGCAATTGGGAGCGTCGATACCGGCCGCAGCAAGCATCTTGGCGTTGCCGACGACGACGCGCTTGCCGTCGATGGTTGCCGTGAAACCGTGACCCGCGACATTGGCGGAGTCGCTCACGCGATTCTGGTCGAGCTCACCCTGGTAGGCGGCACGTATGGACCGTGCGATGGGGTGATCGGAAAACGACTCGGCAAGGGCCGCGACTTCGAGCAGCGACTGCTCGGTATAACCTGCCTCGGGGTGTACCGCCACGACCGAAAACGTGCCGTTGGTGAGCGTGCCGGTCTTGTCAAAGACGACGGTGTCCACTTCGGCGAGCGTCTCGAGGTAGTTGGAGCCCTTGATGAGGACGCCCAGCTTGGATGCGCCGCCGATGCCGCCAAAGAAGCTCAGCGGGACGCTGATCACGAGCGCGCACGGGCAGCTGACGACCAGGAAGGTCAGGCCGCGCAGGATCCAGTCGGACCAGGCGCCGGTGACCAAGCCGCCGCCGAGCGCGAGTACCGCGGCCGCGCCGGTGACGGCGGGCGTGTAGACGCGGGCGAAGCGCGTGATGAAGTTCTCGGTACGCGCCTTCTTTTCGCTGGCGTTTTCTACGAGCTCCAGGACGCGCGCGACGGTGGACTCGCCAAATGGCTTGGTGGTGCGCACGTGGATGAGGCCCGTCATGTTGATGCAGCCGCTGATGATATCGTCTCCGGTTTTGGCCGGGCGGGGAATCGATTCGCCGGTAAGGGCGGCGGTGTCGAGTTGCGTCTCGCCTTCTACGATGACGCCGTCGATGGGTACGCGCTCGCCGGGCTTGACGACGATGACGGTGCCGACGGCGATGTCATCGGGGGAGACCTGCTCGAGTGTGCCGTCGGGTTGCTCGACGTTTGCGTAATCGGGCGCGATGTCCATCATGGCGCTGATCGATTTGCGGCTCTTGCCCACGGCGTAGGCCTGGAACAGCTCGCCGACCTGATAGAACAGCATGACAGCGGCGCCTTCGGCCATGTGCGGATCGGTGTCGGGGAAGAGCACCATGGCAAACGCGCCGATGGTCGCGACGGCCATGAGGAAGCTTTCGTCGAAGGCCTTGCCGCGGCGGATGTTGTTGTATGCCTTTTGGAGCACGTCGTAGCCGGCAATTAGGAACGGCACCAGGAACAGCACGAAGCTGGCGTAGACGTTACCCGGGGTGCCGAATGCGGCGGTAAGGGTACCGAGCTCCTCGAGGGCGTACACCACCGCAAAAATGCCTAGCGCTACCAGGATACGATTGCGCTTATGCTCAAGGGACTCTTTCTTCTTGCGCTTCTTCTTTTTCTTTGTGGGATCGGCGGCTGCCATGATTCAAACCTCCCATTTGAATGTATGAACACTCGCTCATATAATTTCGCGAGCAAAGGCCGCGGCAAGCGCGGCCTTTTGGGTTGGCGTTAACCTGGGCTAGAGAATGATCTCGCAGTCCGGCTCGGCGTCGGCCGTAAACTCCACGACGCGGTCGAGCACCTCGTCGAACTCGGCGTCATCGGCCTCGAGCGTCAGCTTCTGGGTCATAAAGTTAACGGACACGGATTTGACGCCCTCGAGCTTGGCCAGCTCGTCCTGAAGCTCGCGCGCACAGTTGGCGCAGTCGATCTCGTCGAGCTTGAACTGCTTTTTCATGGTGGGTTCCTTTCCCTGTCTTGCGGCTTGGGTGCAGGCCGCGCTGGTACCATGGTTGGTTGCTATTCGCAGATGTGGCTCATGCCTTGGTTGAGCATGGTGTAGACGTGGTCGTCGGCGAGCGAGTAGAGGATATTGCGCCCGTCGCGCCGGAATTTAACCAGGTGCGACTGCTTGAGTGTGCGCAGCTGGTGCGATACTGCCGACTGCGAGGTTTCGGTCGCTTCGGCGATGTCTGCCACGCAGAGCTCGCGGCCCATGAGAGCGTAGAGGATCTTGATGCGCGTGGTGTCGCTAAAGACCTTGAACAGGTCGGCAAGGTCGTAGAGAAGCTCCTCGTCGGGAAGGTCCTCGGGCGAGCAGGTGGTGGGGATCACTGGCTCGGTGGCCTCGGTGTCGGGTTTCGTTTCATCAACGCGGATGCTCATTGCAATATCCTTTCATATGAACATACGCTCAAATAACTTACTTCCGATTATATGAGCGTATGTTCATATGTCAATAACGTTTAAGTAATTCATCGCACAAAATGATGGGGAATAGTGGACGAGATTCCGGATTGAGCGGTTTTGATAGTCGATGCCGAGGTGGGTGCCCCCGCGCCGTGCAAAAATTGGAGTATTCTGCAACTATAGGGGGTCTGTTTATCTATTTCGGGCCAAATAAAGCCGCTCAAGAGTTATCCAAGGGCGGTAAACAGATAAGATCTTCCTCAAGTGTTGCCTAACGTTCCCGTTCGATAGCGTCTTTGTTTCTCATTTGGATTAACTTGTGGGTGCTGGAGGGCCGACCCTGCTGAATACTCGCAATTTTGCACATCGCTAGGGTACCCACCTTGTTAGCCGGTCTAGCTTCCGGCCCCGAAGATCCTGCCCTCGGGCGCGAGGCTGCTTGTTTGGGCAAATGATGGGCTGTCGGATTCGACTGTCTGCATGTCATCGATTGCTGTAACTTCATTAATTGTCGGGTCATCCAGCGTGATGCCTTCGAGTGTTGCTTTTTCGAGGTCGATTCGTTGGCGCTCTTCGGAATCCTGGCGAAGCTGCTTCTGAATTCGCCTTTTCTCTTCTATAAACCTTCTGAGCACAAACTGTCTCAGGTCCTCTTGCATGATTTGAAAGTCTTTTGGTAGACGCGAGGGGCGTACGCCCTCTTTCCGCTGGATTGCTTCCATGACCCTAACGAAAGAGCTGGCATGCATAAAGGAATAACGGCTGACGGTGATGATTCCGTATCCCATGGACGCAAGCGCATTCTTGCGTTCCTCATCGATGGCGCGGTCTTCTTCCGCGTCATGATAGAAACCGTTGTATTCAATGTCTGTGCGAGATTTCTTTAGATACGCATCCATAAAGAACTTTTTGCGTCTCGTGAGATTCTTTGCGGCGGCGGTGACCTGCACCTCGTAATCGGTCTCAATTCCCTTAATACCAAAGGTTTGCGTTATTTATGGTCTAATTCTTGCAAACCATTTAGAAACACTTACAGAATTCACGCACGAAGAATTGATTGTCTGTAAAGCTTTGGAAAACGCTACGGATTATGATCTGAAGAATTTCAAAGAAATAATGGAGAACTATCT
>DBEXMY010000204.1:0-2074 GCA_048168905.1 Collinsella sp.
TTTAAGGCATCGATTCTACCGTTCACCCTTGGAACACCCCATGGATTCGAATCTCAAACAGCTGCTCTATACGCATACCGAGACCGAAGAGTGGCATCGCACACATCCGGGAGAGCTCAGCCCGCGATATAACAGGGTGGAAACCACAACCATTAACGGCGAAGAAGTCTATCTGTTTGATTGGAAAGAAACTCTCGACGAAAACCCCGTGGGCCTTATCAAGGAGTCGCGCTTTACCGATATTCCTCCTCATATCAATCGGGATATGGAGCTTAACTACGTGTACGACGGCGTCTGCACGTTTATCGTCAACGGACGGTCACTGCTCCTTAAAAATGGTGATGTGCTCATTTGCAACACCGGCGTAGTCAGAAGCGTTCCATACGTTAAGGGCGAGCATGATATCGTCATTTCGATCGTCTTCAAAAAAGAAATGTTCGATTCGTTGTTCCTGAGCCAGCTACCCGGCGCGTCACCATTAACGAATCTTCTATTTGATTTTGTGTCCAAAAACCGCGAGGCCCGAAAATATCTCATTCTTCCAGAGGAATACGCCCGACATGCGCGACGCCTCATCGAGATGCTCTTTATCGAATATCACTTTAAAGATGCCTATTCCAATGAACTCATGAGGCACCTCGTCGTCAGCCTATTCCTTGTTCTCATTCGAGGACTGTACCGACGCTCCGCAACTGATAACCAGGCGATCATGTCGGACGAACGCATCGTGTCGATTCTGAATCATATTGAGCGAAGCTACGGCGACTGCACACTCGAAAGCATTGCGAGCGATACGGGTTATAGCACCAGCTATCTCAGCAGCTTGATCAAGCAAAAAACCGGCAAAACGTTTTCGCAAATCAAGCTCAACCAGCAGCTCACAGAGGCGGCATATCTTCTCAATAACACCGAGCGCAGCGTGCAGTATGTAGCCCGAAAAGTCGGCATCTCCAACATGTCATTCTTTTACTCAAAAATTAAAGAAGCATTCGGCGAAACGCCAGGTGCGTTCAGGACGCATCGGTCTAATTAAAGGCGTTATTACTCAGACCGATCAGCTTCGCGCGACACGGGAATGCGCAATCGAAGCAGCGAGCGCATCGCCTCTACCAGCACAAAGCCGGCGATGCCAACCGTGACCACAACGTCGAGCGGTGTGCCCACAAACCACAGCAGCCCCATGAGATACGACCCGGCATTAAACGCAAAGTGCAGCAGAATCGTGTAGCGAAGCTTTCCGGTGGTCACGAGTACCCAACCAAAAATGAGGCCGGCAGCGCCCGCGTAGCAGCCCTGCACCCAGTTCATGTGCATAAAGCCGAAGACCGCCGCCTGCAGCACGATTGCCGCGGCGACGCCCCAGGTACTCGGGGCCGCCCAGGGCACTATGGCGCCGTCCTGCGCGTTCGCGCGGCGCCGGCGCTTCCAGAACGAACGGCACTGTGGATTAAACGCACGCAGCGAAAACTCAAAGATGATGCCGCGCACCAGGAGCTCTTCGCAAAACGGAGCGCCGAGCACTGTGGTCAAGACAGCAAGAAGGCTGGTATCGCCCATGCCCGTCTCCTCGACGAGCTCGCTATAGTCTGCCGCGACCTCGGGCAGCAGCGACAGTACGCCGTCGCATAGGTAGCTAATGACCACCTGCATGGATAGGCCGATCACGACAACGCAGGCAATGCGCTTCCATGCCGCGCCTGCTCCCCCGCCGAGTGGGCGTTCGCCTTGCCGGCGCGCCATGAAGGAGCGGGGCCACAGATAGCGCCACCACAGCAGCGCCATCAAAAATGACGCCGTCTGAGCGGCAGCCTGGAACCATTGGATATCGAGATTGTCGATCGGATAGCCCGTCAGCACCGACACGGCATCGAGAACTGAAAACAGAACCATGCTCAGGGCAATATCGGCAGCAACAACACCAAAACAGGCAAGCGCCCAAATCATCGCATTGAGCATGCCAACCTCCTCAAAACCCGGCACTTAGGGACGTTCCTTAACTGCCGGCAGAGACGATATGAGCAGGACATAAAAACATTGAGAGCCCCTGCTGCATGAAAGACCGCGGATTAGGCCG
>DBEXMY010000205.1:0-1728 GCA_048168905.1 Collinsella sp.
CACCCCCGCCCCCCCCCCCACGGACCAACTTACTTCAAACCGCAGCTACGACAGCGCAATACCGCCAAGCCAGCCCCAGCGCACGCCAGAGCCAGTGCCGTAGAACCCAATGAACGAGTCAAGCGACTTAGACGTAATGGCACCCTCGTTGCTCATAACGATGCCGCCGCCAACATAGATGCCCACGTGGCCATAGATCAGACCCGGCATGCCGGTACCGCTATGCGATGAGTCGGCCACGATCATGCCCACCTGCAGCGCCGAGCGATCGGAGCTATAGCACCAGGCGTTGAACATGTCACACGCGTTGCCGCCAAAATAGCCAACGCCGGCGTTACGGAAGACATTGGTGACCCACGCCGCGCACCAGTTCTGACCCGGCGAAGGCGTGGAGTAGCACGCGTTGACGACGGCCTGCTGTTTGCCCGAGCCGGCATTCTGTTGCGGGGTTCCGGGTGCATACGATCCGCCACCCGAGCTTGAACCACCCGAGTAAGAATTGTTCTTGTTTGCGGCAGCCGCGGCAGCAGCAGCCTTCTTGGCAGCCTCCTCGGCCTGAGCGGCAGCAAGAATCTCGGAATCGCGCTGGGCCATGAGCTCCTTGACATCGTCGGAGAGGCCGTTCAGAACCGTCTGGACCTCCTGCTGCTTGGCCTGCATGTCCTGCATCTGAGCAGTCTGCTGGTCCTTGAGCTTCTCCAAGTCGGCTTTTTGCGACTCGAGCTCGGACTTCTGTGTATCGAGCTCTTTCTGGATGGTCTGGATGTCCTCGATGGCGTCGCGGTCGCTCTTGTTGATTTTCTCGACGTAATGCGCGTTGGCGACGAGTTCCTCAAACGAGCCAGAGGCCAGCAGCAGCGACAGGATGTTCGTGCCGCCGGACTTGTAGCTGGCGGCCACGCGATCGGAAAGGTCGTTGCGCTTCTTCTTGAGCTCGGCCTTCTTTTCATCGATCTGGGCCTGCGTGTCGTCAATCTTGCCCTGGACATTCTCGATGTCGTTGAGGGTCTGGGCATTCTTGTTGGCCAGCGCCGCATACTCATTTGCGATGCTGTCGAGCTGGGCCTGAACCTCGTCGAGCTGGGCCTGGGCGGCATTCAGTTTATCGGTGGTTTCTTTGGAAGCCTCCGCCGCATGGGCGCGAGCGGGCAGGCCAAAAAGAACTGCCGCAGAAGCGGCGCCGAACAGGGCCTTGAGGGCAGTGCGGCGCGAGAGCTCCTGGGAAAGGATGGAATCGCTGTTTGGTGACATATGTACTCCGTTACATGCTTATTTATATGTCGCTCAACTCATACATATTAGCGTACATATGGCGCGTCACAACGATTTCCACGAACGGCAGGAAACTGCAAGGTCAGCGGCTCGTAAGCAAATGCCAAAGATCAGGTTATGCGTACGCAAGCTCTTCTATGAGTACGTTAGCACAATCCTCTGCTTTTCCTACAGCGCACGATTTGGGCGTCCCTGCCTGCGCTATACTCCCCTGAAGAAGTGTTCCTGATTCGATAGGAGACTACATGTCCAAAGCACTCGACCCCAAAGACACCTGTGTCCTCGTTACCGGTGGCGCCGGCTTTATCGGCTCGCACACCGTCGTTCAGCTGCTCGAGGGTGGCTACCAGGTCGTCATCGTCGATGATCTCTCCAACTCCAGCGCCGTCGCCGTCGACCGCGTCAAGACCATCGTGGGCGACGAGGCCGCCAAGAACCTCACCTTCTACGAGGCCA
>DBEXMY010000206.1:0-2014 GCA_048168905.1 Collinsella sp.
ATCTCTTTTAGCGCAAAGCCCTCGCAATCCTGCGAGGGCTTTTCTTTTGGCAATTGCTCGACCGATTCGTGGCTTGAAACATAAATAATCGAGTTAAGGAGACATGGGGTCATACAGCGGCTCTTAGAGCGCCTGCCGTACTCCCCCGCCATTACTTCTGCGACGTCCTAGTATAGAGCCCATCCTAGTTGGCATTTCGATGCAACAGCCCACTTGTCCACCGATCAAGTGAACTACTGGAATAAATATAGCGACACGCTTGTTCGTTACAGCGGCTATATCTGTGTAAATCGCCGCGATAAATTCAGCCTATACTCGGCTGTATACCAGCTACGCGTATGTAGATTCATACCGCGTTAATAAATCGGCTCAAACGTGTGCAAAATGCGCAAGTAGCCGCAAAAAGCGATTATCGCGTAGGTAGATTTTTGGCACCCTGTTGCTTAACCAAAATTAAGCAATTGCTTAAAACAAAAAAGGTCAGGCACTAGGTGCCTGACCTGCAAACTTCTGGTCGGGACGACTGGATTCGAACCAGCGACCCCTTGACCCCCAGTCAAGTGCGCTACCAAGCTGCGCCACGTCCCGAAGCTTTTGTTTGTTGCTCTGCTCTCGCTCGCAACAGGAAGTATATTAACCCGAAACTTTGGACTTGTGCAAGAACTTTTTTAATTATTTTTGAGCAAGTCCAAAATTGTATCTGCGAGCTGGGGTTTTGTCAGCACGGGAAGTTCTTGAGTTCCTGTTGTGCTTACAATCCAGGCCTTATTGGTGTCGGTTCCAAAGCCCGAATCGGCGCGCGAGACATCGTTGGCGACGATCGCATCGCAGCCCTTGCGGGCCAATTTACGCTCAGCGTACTCCACGACGTTATCGGTCTCGGCTGCAAATCCGATAACACGGCGCTCGCCCTTCTGGCGCGAGAGCTCAGCCAAAATATCAACGGTCTCGACGAGCTCGATGCGATCGAGGCGTTCGTTGGCCTTGTTGAGTTTATGGTCCGCCGGGGCCGCAGGTGTGTAGTCGGCGACAGCGGCCGCGCAAATGGCCGTATCGGCCGTCTGGAAGGCGCTCAGCGCCGCCTGGAGCATCTCTGCGGCGGTCTGCACGCGCACACACTCCACGCCGCGGGGAACATCGAGCGATGTCGGTCCCAACACGAGCGTGACCTCGGCACCGCGGCGTGCGGCCTCCCCCGCCAGGGCGATGCCCATCTTGCCCGATGAACGGTTGCCAATGAATCGCACCGGGTCAATTGGCTCGTGCGTGGGGCCGGCGGTGATGATGATACTTTTGCCTGCTAGGTCCTGAGGTGCCGGGTTGAGTACCTCGCAGACGGCCTCGACGATGTCCTCGGGCTCGCTCATGCGTCCCGTGTCCACGTCGCCGCAGGCAAGGTAACCGCTGCCGGGTCCCACCACATGGACACCGCGCTCGCGCAGCGCGGCCATGTTGGCCTGCGTCGCCGGCGCCTTCCACATGCCGTTGTTCATAGCGGGTGCGATCACGATGGGTCGCGGCGTCGCAAGCAGCGTGGTGGAGATGAGGTCGTCGGCGATGCCGGTGGCCATCTTGGCGATGATATTGGCCGTCGCGGGCGCCACGACCACCAGGTCGGGTTCCTGCGCCAGCGAAATGTGGTGGATGGGGTCGGAGGGATCGTCGAATAGGCCCACGGCAACGGGCTCGTTGGTGAGCGCACGGAAGGTGAGCGGGCCCACAAACTCCGTGGCATGCTCGCTCATAACGACCTTGACGCGCGCACCGCGCTTTTGCAGCAGGCGCACGATATTGCACGACTTATAGGCGGCGATCCCGCCGGTAATGCCCAGCAGGATCGTTTTTCCCTCAAGTTGCATTGAATTGTTGGATGCCGCCGTCATCGCTAGGCTTCCTTGCTCGGGAGTACCAGGAGGCGGTGGCAGTATGGGCAGTGCGTAATCTCGCTACCGTCGTGGTTGAGGTCGCTCATGGACGATGCCTGCAGCGCGGTGTGGCAGACCGTGGGGATGTT
>DBEXMY010000207.1:0-4523 GCA_048168905.1 Collinsella sp.
GTGTCGTCGTTTCGACGGCGACTGGTTCTACGGGCTACGCGCTTTCCGCCGGTGGCCCCATCGTGAGCCCCGACTATACGGGCATGGTCTGCGTACCCATTGCGCCGCACACCATTCAGGCCCGTGCCTTCTTGACTTCGCCGAGTGATGTCGTCGAAATCTTTATGTCCGATGACCGTCCGAGCGTTCCGGCGATCGCTATCGATGGACAGTTTATTACCTGTGATGGCACCGTTGAGAGCGTGGCGGTGCGTCGTGGGCCCGGTGATGTGCTGCTGCTGGATTACGGCCCCGAGAGCTTCTATAACTCGGTGAGCCGCGTATTCTACGGAGTCCGTCATGATCGATGAGCTGCAGGTTTCTAACATTGCACTCATTCGCGAGGCGACGCTGGTGCCGAGTGCCGGCCTGACTGTCCTGACCGGTGAGACCGGCGCCGGCAAGACTGCGCTGCTCTCGGCGCTCAAGCTTATTTTGGGTGAGCGCGCGGATTCGTCGACGGTGCGCGAGGGCGAGGCGCTGGCGAGCGTCGAGGCGCGGCTGTTTGACGGCCCGCACGACACGGAAGGCTTCACGGTCCAGCGCAGCCTTTCTGCCGAGGGCCGCAGCCGCGTGAAGATTGACGGCCGCATCGCCAGTGTGCGCGAGCTTTCGGAGCGCGTTGGTGTGATGATGGATCTGTGCGGCCAGCACGAGCACCAGCGCTTGCTCGATCCGGCGCATCACGTTGCGATGGTCGATGCCTGGGCAGGGCGCCCTGCACTCGAGGCGCTCGAGCACTATCGCGCCTGCTTTAAGGCTTCGCGAGCTGCCGCTAAGGAGGTTCGACGTGTCGAAGAGACCTCGCGTGCGCAGGGGAGCCGCGTCGAGGAAGCGCGCTTTGCGCTCGAGCGCATCGGCGAGGTCGACCCCAAACCGGGCGAGTATGAGGAACTCGAGGAACTGCTGCCGCGCTCCGAACATGCCGAGGTACTGGTTGCCACGGCTAACGATGCCCATGGATCGCTTGCCGCCGAAGGGGGAGCGCTCGATGCCGTGAACAGCGCCGTGGCAGAGCTTTCCCGCATGGCTACCGTCGATCGCAAACTGGGCGATATTGCCGATGCGCTTTCGGATGCCTGTATTTCCCTTGAGGATTGCGCGAACGAGCTTCGTGCCTATCGCGATGGCGTCGCCTTCGACCCGCGCGAGCTCTCTCGCATGCGTGAGCGGTATTCCGACCTCAAGGGCCTGTTGCGTCAGTGGGGTCCCACCATGGACGATGTTTTTGCCATGCGCGATCGCTCGCAAGAGCTGCTGTCCCTGGTCGATGATGGCGATGAACAGATCAGAAAGGCGCGTGAGGCACTCGGGAGCGCCGAGCACGAGTTGTTTGCCGCTGCCAAGGCACTTAAGCGCGCCCGTAATACGGCGGCCCCGCGCTTCTGCCACGAGGTGGGCCGCCAGATGGCTCGCCTGGAGATGGGCGGCGCCGAGCTCGTCTGGGAGTCACGTGATCTTCCCCGTGCTGAGTGGACGCCGGTTGGTCCTTCGAGCTACGAGCTGCTATACCGCAGCGGTGCCGGTTTGACGCCGCGCCCCCTGCGCCGCATTGCGTCGGGCGGCGAGCTCAGCCGCGTCATGCTGGCAAGCAAGGTTGTCCTCGGTAACGCGGACGGTGTCGATACGCTCGTGTTCGATGAGGTCGATGCAGGTGTCGGCGGCTCTACCGCACGTGCCCTCGCGAGCGTGCTGGCAGATCTCGCCGCTACGCATCAGGTGATTGTCGTAACCCACTTGGCGCAGGTTGCGGTCATGGCCGACAAACATTATGTTGTCAGTAAGGAACCGGGCGATGTTCCCCAGACGCATTTGGACGAGGTAACCGGCGAAGCGCGTACCGCCGAGATCGCCCGCATGTTGAGCGGCGATCAATCGGAGGCGAGCTTGGCGCATGCCAAGCAGATGCTTGAAGAAGCTCGAGGTTAGGTCGTATCAGCGGTGTTGGTGGGACAAAATAGACTGAATTTTTTGTCTCACTTCGCGTTTTACTCCACGACCTTATCCGGTTGGATGAGTTCCTCATAGTAGCTGATGTGCTCTCGGGCGTCCTCGATTTCGGGCAGCAGGAAGTTGTAGATGACCTCTATGATCATCGTGGCGCTCATCTTGGAGAATGCGAAGTCACCCGTTGTCAGCAGCGCTTCGTGATTGACGGTATTAAAGGTGTAGTCGGCGAGGCGTGCAAGTGGAGACTTGCTATCGCTGCTGATGACGACTACGGTTGCGCCGCAGTTGCGAGCCGCTTTTGCCATGCGATTCAGTCGGCGCGATTTGCCAGAGTTTGAGATTAGCACGATGACGTCACCCGGGCGTAACGTGAGCGCAAAGCCGATTGATGTCTCGCTAATGGTGCTCGCCATGCAGCGCAGGCCCAGCTGCGAAAACTTAAACGTCGCATCGAGCGCGACCGCGTTCGTATTGCCCACGGCGGCGAACTCAATAACGCCGGCATTCTTAAGCGCGTGTACAACTGCGGCCAACGTGTCGTGATCAATGCCGTCGATGGTCGCATTAAGCTCACTCACCTTGGCGGCGAGGATATTTTTAAGGCTCTGCTCCATGTTGTCGAGCGAGACCTCGTCGGTCAGGCCCTCGTTGCGCTGACTCTCTAAGTCGCGCGCCAACGAAAACTGAAAGCTGCGGAAGCTGCCAAAGCCCAGCTTGCGGCAGAAACGCGAAACGGTCGCCTCGGACGTGGCGGCAGCGCGCGAGAGCTGAGCGGCCGTGAGGCGTGGCGCTTCGGACTGGTGCTCCAATATATAGTCGACAATGCGCTGCTCGGACTCGCTGTATCCCTGATGGGTACTAATGAGGGAAAGTGCGCTCTTGCTACTATCGGTCATGGATGGCTCCTGGTTGGCATGAAAATCTAGCTTGATTTGCAATGCCATAGTATACGGGCATTTTCAATTACAAGATACACCTTGCCGTTTCAAGTGTTGATGGTAAACTTTCACTTGCCGTTTACGGTTATGAAAGAACCTTTCACCGGAGAATTGCGCCTTGTCTCTTCTCACGCGGACGGTAGGTTGGTATCTTTCAAGTGTGGAAAAACGCGCATCGAAGCGCGTGTAGGGGAGCGCCCGCGGGCGCTGTACTCAAGAAGGAGGGACACATGGCTAAGTTTGACATCATCGCCGCGACCGGTTGCCCGACCGGCATTGCGCACACCTTCATGGCGAAGGAGGCGCTGGAGAAGGCTGCTGCCGAGCGAGGTCTGACCATTAAGGTCGAGACTCATGGCCAGGTCGGCGTCGAGAACGAGCTCACCAAGAGCGAGATCGCCGGTGCCAAGGCCGTCGTCGTCGCAGCCGATAAGGATGTCCAGGCTGAGCGTTTCGCCGGTAAGCCCATGGTTTCCGTTGGTGTTTCCAAGGCCCTGTCTGTCGAGGCTGCTGGTAAGCTGATCGACCGCGCGCTCGCCGCCAAGGGCGACGACACGGTTGCCGCTGCCGCCGATGTCGAGGACGAGGTCGAGGAGAAGGAGTCCATCGGTCACGTCATCTACAAGCACCTCATGAACGGCGTCAGCCACATGCTGGTCTTCGTCGTTGCCGGTGGTGTTCTGACCGCCATTTCGTTCCTGTGGGGCATCACGTCCTTTGATTCGACGGCTGCCGACTACAACAGCTTTGCCGCGATGCTCAAGATTATCGGCGGTATCGCCATGAACCTCATGGTTCCGGTGCTCTCCGCTTACATCGCCGAGTCCATCGGCAAGCGCCCAGCGCTCGTCCCCGGTTTCGTCGCCGGTATGATTGCCATCCAGGGCCTGCCTGTTAACGCCGAGACCGGCATGATCGACGCCGGTGGCGCCGGCGTGGGCTTCGGCTTCCTGGGCGGCATCGTCGGCGGCTTCCTCGCTGGCTATGTCATCCTGCTGCTCGAGAAGGTTTTCTCTAAAATTCCTGCGAGCCTTAATGGCCTGAAGGCAATCTTCCTGTATCCGCTGTGCTCTACCGCCATCGTCGGCCTGGTTATGCTCGGTATTTCCGGCCCCATGGCTGCCATTAACCAGGGTATGATGGATTTCCTGCAGAGGCTCGGTAACTCCGGTCCGGTGATCCTTGGTCTGGCCATCGGCTGCATGTGCGCCTTTGATATGGGCGGCCCGGTCAACAAGGCTGCTTACGCTACTGGCACCTTCCTGCTCGGTACCGCTCTCGAAGCTGGCGTCGGCACCGAGACCTACAACTTCGGCACCAACTTCATGGCTGCCGTCTCCGCCGCTTGCATCGTTCCGCCGCTGATCACCACCTTCGCCGTCGTTGTCGGCAAGAAGTACTTCAGCCAGGAGGATCATGACGCCGGTATCGTCAACCTCATCCTTGGTTGCACCCACATCACCGAGGGCGCCATTCCGTTCATGACCAAGAACATCTGGCCCGTCATGCCCATCATGATGCTCGGTTCTTCCATCGCTTCCATCTTGACCATCTTCTTCAACGTTCACGATCCGGCGCCTCACGGCGGCTTCCTGG
>DBEXMY010000208.1:0-6886 GCA_048168905.1 Collinsella sp.
GCGCGGTCGTGATATCTATCGACATCTCAAAGACGCCCGCTTTGCCGCGCTCATGGCATGCACCCTCGGCATGGACGCCGAGCGTCGCCTGCGCACCACGGGAGCCCAACATCCCCTGGAGGGCGCCGTGCTCGACGCCGCGTGCTCCGCTTACGTGGAAGCCGCCGTTGAGCAAATGGACCAGCAGGTCAAGACGGACGCCGCCGTTCATGGGCTCGCCGGCAACTGGCGCTTTAGCCCCGGCTACGGCGACTGCCCGCTCTCGGCCCAGCGCTCGATCGTCAATGCGCTCAACGCCACGCGGCTTATCGGCCTGACCGTCACGCCCACCAGCCTGCTCATGCCCACCAAAAGCGTGACCGCGGTGATCGGCCTGTTCGATGGCGAGGTCCACGACGCCCAAAGCCGCCCCACCTGCAATATCTGCCGCATGCGCGAGAACTGCCGCTTCCGTGCCGCCCACACCACCTGCTATTCGCATTCTGAATAAAATGTCAATTGATGGCACGGTATCGAGGGAATCTCATCCGTATGTAAGCGGATGTCCTCACAAACAAGTACCATTAGATGCCAAATAACAACTATCTGAAAGCCAGTACATGCACAACATTCTGCAGTTCTCGCCACAACTAACCGCGCTTGAGTTTTTTTCAGGCATTGGCTTGGCTCGTGCCGGCATGGCAAAAGCCGGAATCAAAACAATCTGGGCAAATGACATAGACCATACTAAATGCGCCATGTACAGCCAGTGTTGGGGCGATGAACATCTAGTCGAGCAGGATGTTCACACACTCGACCCCGACCTAATACCCCAAGCCGACATCGCATGGGCGTCAAGCCCTTGCACAAACTTATCTCTCGCGGGAAACAGGGAGGGACTTATCTCTGGCAAAGAGTCCAGTGCGTTCTTTGGCTTTATTAAGGCCATCGAAGGAATGAGCGATCGTGCCCCGCGGGCACTTGTTCTCGAAAATGTCATCGGCCTTGCCACGTCTAATAACAGTGATGACTTTAGACTCGTTTGCCAGGAATTTAATCGTTTAGGCTATTCATGCGACGCCTATTTTATCGATGCACGGCACTGGCTTCCCCAGTCACGCCCCCGCATGTTTGTCGTCGGATTAAAAAACCCTCTTCCCAACAGTCGACTCGATTCCTCGCTTCGACCTGAAAAGGTCTCCTGGATTCACTCCGACCCTTCACTCATTACGCACGTCTCTCACCTAAACGAACCGAGCCCACTTCGCATGAGGGGCCTTGCAACGGTTGTTGAAAATATTCCCGAGGACGACAAGCGTTGGTGGAACAAAAACCAAGTGCAAGCATTTATCGACTCACTTGCACCGCATCAAGCAGAGCGCCTTCAGCGCTTCTTAAATGCCAAAGAAAAAATTGTTCGCACTGCTTACCGTCGCACGCGATCGGGCGTTGTGCGCTGGGAAATCCGTGAAGAAGAAATTGCCGGATGTCTAAGAACGGCTCGCGGCGGCTCATCAAGACAGGCAGTCGTTATATGCGAAAACGGAAAAATAGAAGTTCGCTGGATGACTGGAACTGAATATGCCCGTCTCCAAGGTGCTGACTCATGTCAGTTTAGCGGCTTCTCGGATGCTCAGATTCGCTACGCATTCGGCGATGCAGTTGCCGTGCCAGTTGTCACTTGGCTTATAAAAAATGCAGTCAAACCCGCGCTTATGTCTTCAAGGAACGGAGTGAACAATAATGGAAATGACCAATTGCTCCTTGAGCGAGCCCGATAAAGGTATCTTGGATGCCATTGAACTCTGGTACGAATCCAAGCGCAACAAGCGAGGCAATGTCAACCGTAACGTTATGGCGGTTGGCATAGGCATAAGCGAGCTGCTGCAAAACCGTTTTCCGCTCACCGACGATTATGTGCAATCGGACAAGGGGAGCCAAGTACGAGGCCTAAGTGGAGCATGCATCAAAACAGTTTTAGCCAGACATGGGGAAACGCGTGCCTTCGCGTCAGAGGGCGGCAGAACCTCACGCGGCACACTCCCGATGGCGCTTGAGCTTGCCACAATTATCAACTCTGCCCTACCCAGTGACATTTGCGAAGACACTCGTCTTGAAGCTGCGAATGCAATCGCCAATTTCTTCGTCGAGCGAATCCAGGTCGATTTCTTTAACCGGCAGAGAATCAAAGTCGAAATCGATCTTCAAAAACCAATTTCTGTCATTGTCGATGATATCCTAGCCGAAGCAAGCCTACGGTCCGATAAGCCAACGGGTACCGTCGCACAGCACCTGGTAGGTGCAAAACTTGAGATGTTATTTCCAACCATAGAAATCGGAAAGGACAACTCAAACGCCGCCGACCAGCAGACAGACCGTTCTGGCGATTTCCAAATCAATGATGCTGCATTTCATGTGACTGTATCGCCAATGGCCAAATTGACCGATCGATGCCGAGATAACATTCGAAATGGCATTCGGCCCATCGTCGTTGTCCCCCACGATAAAGTTTCCTTCGCTTACGGACTGTTCGAAAGTGAGGGACTCGGCAATCGCGTACAGGTTATCGCGCTCGAATCGTTTATCGGCATCAATATTGAAGAGTTATCGTTCTACAAGCGAGGCCTAATTCGATTAAATGTCGCACGGCTTCTTGCCCACTACAACAAGCGAATCGAAGATATCGAGCCCGACAAATCTCTTCAAATAGAAATTCCTCAGTGGGCTCTAGACGAAATGGATGCACATGGCGAATAGCTCAAACATACTTATCACTCATGATTCTGACGGCACTGCATTGGCGGCACCCGTTGATGCCGCACGTCGCAACGGTGCCACGTACAAGACGCGCACGATCGACGATCTGCGCATTAAGGACGATCGCCTGCGTGCGGCCATCGAGGGCACGGGACACCTGCTGTTCGACGGCGGCATGGGCACCATGTTGCAGGCCGCTGGCATGAAGGCGGGCGCCTTGCCCGAGCTGCTCAACTTTGATGAGCCCCAGGTTATCACCGATATCCAACGTCAATATGTCGAGGCCGGCTGCGACGTGATTACCGCCAACACCTTTGGCGCCAACGCCCACAAGCTCGACGGTGCCGCCACTGTGGCAGACGTCTTTGCCGCGGCCGTCACCTGCGCCCGCGAGGCCGGCGCCCGCTACGTCGCCGGCGATATCGGCCCCATCGGCGCGCTGCTTCGCCCCCTGGGTACTCTGAGCTTCGACGAGGCCTACGACCTCTTTGCCGAGGAAGTGCGCGCCGGCGTCGCCGCGGGTGTGGACCTCTTTATTATCGAGACTATGACCGACCTTGCCGAGATCAAGGCGGCTGTCCTCGCCTGCCGCGAGAACTCCGACCTGCCCGTCTTTGCCACCATGACCTTCGAGGAAGACGGTCGCACCTTCCTGGGCACGAGTCCCGAGGTGGCCGCCATCACGCTCGACGCCATCGGTGCCGACGTTTTGGGCATCAACTGCAGCCAAGGACCGGCCGAGCTTCGAGGACTCGCCGCACGTATGCTCACCGTTACCGACAAGCCCATTATGGTGCAGGCCAACGCGGGACTGCCCCACGTGGACGACGACGGCAATACCGTCTTTGATATCCAGGCCCCCGAATACGCCGAAGCCGTCGCCGGCATGATCGCCGACGGTGTGAGCGTCGTGGGCGGTTGCTGCGGCACCACGCCGGCGCACATGGCGGCCTTGCGCACGCTTATCGATAACCACACGCCCAGCCCGCGCCACCGCAAGCCCAGTATGTCGGTCACGAGCGCCCAAACGGTCGTGGACCTTCCCTGCGACGGCCACAAGATCGCCGTCATCGGCGAGCGCATCAACCCCACCGGCAAAAAGCGCCTGCAGCAGGCCCTGCGCGACGGCGACCTGGACTACGTCGTGAGCCAGGGCATCAGCCAGCAGGAACAGGGCGCCGACATCCTGGACGTCAACGTGGGCCTGCCCGAGATCGACGAAGTCAAGATCATCCAACAGGCGACCGAACAGCTCCAGGGCTCCACGCTGCTGCCGTTGCAGATCGACTCCACCGACCCCGCAGCCGTCGAGGCCGCCGTGCGCCGCTACGCCGGCAAGCCCATCATCAACTCGGTCAATGGCAAGCAGCAGATCATGGACGAGATCTTCCCGCTGGTCGCCCACTACGGCACCAACGTTGTCGGACTTACGCTCGACGAAGGCGGCATCCCCGATACCGCCGAGGCCCGCTTCGCCATCGCCGAGCGCATCGTGGCCGAGGCCGCCCGCTACGGCATCGGCCCGAACCGCATCCTCATCGACTGTCTAGTCATGACCGCCTCGACCAATCAACGCCAAGCCGAGCAGATCCTGCGCGCCATGTCCCTGTGCAAGGAGCGTCTGGGCGTCAAATGCGCGCTCGGCGTGTCGAACATCAGCTTTGGCCTGCCTGCCCGCCCGCTGCTGGGCTCGGTCTTTTTGGCTGCCGCTTTTGGCGCGGGCCTGGACGCCCCCATCATGAACCCGGGCTCCAAGCGCTTTATGGATACTGTCTACAGCTATCGCGTCCTGAGCGTTGAGGACGAGGGCTCGACCGGATACATCGAGCGCTACGCCGGTTGGACCGATCCGTACAAGATCGCCGCCAACCCGACAGCGGCTCAGGCCGCATCGAGTGATGCCGCGCCCGCTGCTGGCACCGCCGGCACCGACGGCAACGACGACCCGATTCGTCGCATGGTCGTCTCGGGCCGCAAAGGCGAGATCGCTGCCGAGACCGAGCGTCTGCTGGCAGACCACGATGCCATGGACCTCATCAACAATCACTTTATCCCCGCCCTCGACGAGGTTGGCGTCCTCTTTGACCAGGGCAAATTCTTCCTACCGCAGCTCATGGCCTCGGCCGAGGCCGCGCGCGTGGGCTTCGACACCATCAAGCGCCTGATGCCCGCCGGCGAGATTGCCGACAAGGGCAAAATCTGCGTGGCCACCGTCAAGGGCGACATCCACGATATTGGCAAGAACATCGTCAAAATGCTGCTCGATAACTACGGCTACACCGTCTTTGACCTGGGCCGCGACGTCGACCCGCAAAAGGTGCTCAAGACCGTCAAGGAGCGCGATATCAAACTCGTCGGCCTCTCGGCGCTTATGACTACCACGGTCGTCGCCATGGAGGAGACCATCAAGCTGCTCCATGCCGAGGTGCCGGGCGTCAAGATCATCGTAGGCGGCGCCGTACTCACCCCCGAATACGCCAAGCAGATCGGCGCGGACTACTACGCCAAGGACGCCGCCGAAAGCGCTCGTATCGCCGAAGAGGTCTTTGGGCAGTAACACAACGGAAACAACCGAGCACCAAAACGTGCCGCATGCGCCACTTGGCACGTGCGGCACGTTAAAATAGATAAGACTATGCTCGTTTTGGCAGATAGGAGCGCAAGGATGGCGATCACGCCCGCAGAAATCGCGGAAACCCGCGGCATGGTTGAGGAGCAGAACCTCGACATCAGGACCATCACCATGGGTGTTTCGCTCATGGGTTGCGGCGACGAGAACCTCGACCGCATGTGCACGAAGATCTACGACCACGTGACGCACACGGCTGAGCACTTGGTCGAGACCGCCGAGAACCTCGAGCGCGAGTACGGTATCCCCATCGTCAACAAGCGCGTTTCCGTCACCCCGGTGGCGCAGATTGCCGCGTGCTGCAAGGATGAGGACCTCACCCCCATCGCGCATGCCCTCGACCGCGCGGCCGAGACGCTCGGCATCGATTACCTGGGTGGCTTCTCCGCGCTCGTTCAGAAGGGCATCGGCGACGCCGACCGCCGCGTCATCCAGTCCATCCCCCAGGCGCTCGCTACCACGAGCCGCGTCTGCTCCAGCGTGAACGTCGCCAGCCTGCGCGCCGGTATCAACATGGACGCCGTGCTCATGGCCGCCCAGACCATCATCGATGCCGCTAAACTCACGGCCGACCAGGATTCCGTTGGCGCCTCCAAGTTTGTCTGCTTTGCCAACATGGTCGAGGACTCCCCGTTTATGGCGGGCGCCGTCCACGGCGGTGGCGAGGCCGACGCCGTCATCAACGTAGGCGTCTCGGGCCCCGGCGTTATGGCCGCAGCCCTGGAGACGCTGCCCGATTCCGCATCGATGATGGAAGTCGCCGAGAAGATTAAGCAGACCGCCTTTAAGATCACCCGTGCCGGCGAGCTCATGAGCCGCGAGGCCGCCCATCGCCTGGGTGTCGAGAAGGGCATTGTCGACCTGTCGCTGGCTCCCACGCCTGCCATCGGCGACTCCGTTGCCCGCATCCTCGAGATCATCGGCGTAGGTACCTGCGGTGGCCCCGGCACGACCTGCGCGCTCGCCATGCTCAACGATGCCGTCAAGAAGGGCGGCGTCATGGCCAGCTCCAGCGTGGGCGGTCTCTCCGGCGCCTTTATCCCCGTGTCCGAGGATGCCGGCATGATCGCCGCCGTCGAGGCCGGTGCGCTTTCGCTCGAGAAGCTCGAGGCCATGACCTGCGTGTGCTCCGTTGGCCTGGACATGATCGCCATCCCCGGCGACACCCCGGTCGAGACCATCGCCGGCATCATCGCCGACGAGATGGCCATCGGCGTCATCAACAACAAGACCACGGCCGTGCGTGTGATTCCTGCCATCGGCAAAGGCGTGGGCGACTGCGTCGAGTATGGCGGCCTGTTTGGCCGTGCGCCCATCATGCCGGTGAACCCCAACGCCGGCACCGTGCTTGCCCACCGTGGTGGACGCTTCCCGGCACCGCTGAACTCGCTGAAGAACTAGCTGAGGGGGACTGGCGAAGAGCCCCGGGGAGGGCAAATAGATAAGGTCGCCTGCTCGGACAGTCCTGACTCGCACGGAGAGCACATTAAGTGCTCTCCGGCTCGTGCGGAACTCGCGATC
>DBEXMY010000209.1:0-3014 GCA_048168905.1 Collinsella sp.
GCCTTAAACGGTATTATATCTAAAAAAATGTTATAAACAAACGCTTTCTATGCGATATCTTATGCATCTTGTTCTTCCTAGTATTGGGTTATCCGCTGGAGCATCCGATCAAGGAGGGCAAATGAGTAAGTTAAAACATGGGTTTGACTCCGACTTTTTATGGGGCGGAGCCATATCGTGCTCGCAGGCCGATGGCGCCTGGAATGAGGGCGGAAAGGGAAAGTCGACGCAGGATTGTCGATGGCTGGATGGTACCTGGACTCATGACCAGATTGAGGACAAGCATCAAAACAACCCCTTCTGCCATGACGAACTAATGAACGCTCTCGCAGATGATGGTGTTGAGTTCTACCCGTTTAGGCGCGGTAACGACTTCTATCATCACTACCGTGAGGACATCGCGCTTTTTGCGGAGATGGGCCTCAAGCTGTTCCGCACTTCTATTTGCTGGAGCCGAATCTATCCTAACGGAGATGATCTTGAGCCTAACCGCGAAGGCATCGAGTGGTATCGAAGCATGCTGGGTGAGTGCAAAAAGCACGGCATTAAAACCTTCGTCACCATGCTCCACTATGACATCCCGGTAAATCTTGTCACCACATATGGGGGATGGAAGAATCGCAAGACGATTGATTTCTTCGCCCGCTATGTCGAGACAATCGTTACGGAATTGGGCGATCTGGTCGATTTCTGGCTGCCTTTTAACGAGTTCAATGCAGCGCGTTTTTCGCCTTGGGACGGGGTCTGTCTGGTCAAAGACGAAGAGGGGGAGAACTTCGATCGAGCCATCTTCCAGTGCCTGCACCACGAGTTCGTTGCCAATGCGCGTGCCGTCGAGATTGTCCATCGTCTTTCGCCCGATACTCCCGTTGGCGGCATGATCGCTCGATTCTGTACGTATCCCGCCACCTGCCGTCCCGAAGATAACATGCAGGCTATTCACGACGACCAGTATTCCAACTGGTTCTATACGGACGTGATGGCTCGTGGAAAATACCCCGCTTATATGAATCGCTATTTCGATGCGTGTGATATCGAGATTCAAATGGAACCGGGCGATGAAGAGCTCATCGCTCGCAACACGGTCGACTTCCTGGCCTTTTCGTACTACTTTTCCCAGGTATCCACCTGCGATCAGGGATGGGAGAAGACTGCGGGTAATCTGGTCATGGCAAACAAGAACCCTTATCTCGAGACGAGTGAGTGGGGCTGGCAGCTCGATCCCATTGGCCTGAGGGTTACCCTTAACCAGATGTATGACCGCTATGGGCTGCCTCTGTATATCGCCGAGAACGGCCTCGGTACATCTGATGTAGTCGAGGAGGATGGCAGCATCCACGACGAGTATCGAATCGATTATTTGCGCCAGCACATAAAGTGCCTTAAAGAAGCGGTGATCGATGGCGTTGACGTGCGCGGATACATGATCTGGGGATTCATTGACCTTGTTGCCTGCGGTCCTCTTACGATGGACAAGCGCTACGGGCTTATCTATGTCGATCTGGATAATTGCGGCAACGGCACTGCGGAGCGCTCGCGTAAAGACTCTTTCTATTGGTATCAGAAATGTATCGCCACTAATGGCGAGGATCTTGGGTAGGAGTGATTGTCGTGGCAGACAAGAAGGAACTGGCCGCTCGTGTCCTCGAGCTCGTGGGCGGCGCCGATAACGTTGTTATGGCAACGCACTGCATTACAAGGCTCAGATTCAACCTGAAGGACGATAGCAAGGCAGACCTGGAGGCCCTTAAGACGCTTGACGGCGCCTTGGGCGCGCAGGTTAAAGACGGACAGTGGCAAGTTATCATCGGCGCCAGCGTGGGGTCGGTATATGACGAATTGGAGCCCATGCTAGGTGACAGGATGGGTGGCGAGGTCTCCGCCGACGCCGAGCAGCCTGAGCTCCAAAAAGGTTCGGCTCGCGTATTCGATATCATCACCGGCATCTTTTCCGCTATCATTCCCGCACTGGTGGCGGGAGGCATCGTAAAGGGCATCCTGGCTGCTATCGCGGCTTTTGGAATCGACACGGGTGCCGGCGACTTTGCGATATTCAATATGATTTCGGATATCCCGTTCTACTTCTTGCCGTTTTTGCTGGCAATGTCTACAGCTGATAAGTTCCGGGTCAACCGTTCGCTTGCGCTTTGTGTTGCCGGATCGCTGATGTACCCGACCATTGTCAACGCTGTCGGTACGGGCGAGACGCCCCTTGCGCTGTTCGGTTTTGCGGTGCCGATTTTTAGCTACGCCGATTCCGTGTTCCCGGTTATCTTTGGCGTCATTGGCTTGTCTTTTGTATATCGTGCAATCGACAAAGTCGTGCCGGATCTTTTTAAGCTCGTTGTCGTTCCGGCGCTCTCCCTTGCTATCGTGATTCCCGTCAACCTGTTTGTGCTCGCTCCGATTGGTGCCTGGTGCGGTCTTGGTCTTGCCAACGGTATCGTTTGGCTATTCTCGACGTTAGGCCCCGTTGCCGGTTTTCTGCTGGGCTTCTTTATGCCGCTTATCGTGCTCTTCGGCATGCATCAGTCAACGAGCCCTATCCAGATTTCCAATATCGCAACGCTTGGGTATGACTATCTGCTCCCGATCTCTTTCTGCCATAACCTCGCCGAAAGCGGTGCGTCTTTTGGTGCAGCCCTGCGCATGACCGACGAAAAGCTCAAGTCCGCTGCAATGACGTGCGCCTTCTCAGCATTTATGGGAATTTCCGAGCCCGCCTTGTTTACCGTTCAGGTTCCTAACAGGACTCCGCTTATCGCTGCGATGATTGCGGATGGCATTGGCGGTGCGCTTACCGTTGTTCTCGGCGCAAAGTGCTTCGGCTTTGTTATGCCCGGCATTACCTCGTTGCCCGTTTATGCCGATCCAAGCGGCAATCCCATGAACCTGATCATGATTATCGTCTGCATCGCTTTGACTTGGGTTATCTCTGCGGCGCTCTCGTTGGCGCTCTATGGTCGTTTCGACAAAAAGTAACGACGTTTTGAGATAGACAATATTAATCGGCC
>DBEXMY010000210.1:0-4800 GCA_048168905.1 Collinsella sp.
GAAATCGCCGCGCCTACTGCAACCCATGCAGTGCAGTGGCTTCGCGAGCATAACATCCATCCCTATATGGTGCTCGATGAGGGCGGCGCCGTGGCAACCGATGCACCGCTCGGTGTCACCGAACCCGTTGCCATGGTAGGCGTGTCCGAGAAGGGCCATGTCGACCTTACCGTCACGGCGCGCGCCGACGGCGGCCACGCTTCTACGCCAGCGGCAAACGATGCCTGCCGTCTTCTCTGCCGTGTATGCGAGACCATCTCTGCCAACCCCGGCAAGCCGCAGCTTACGCCTGCCGTCGAGGCCACACTGACCGAGCTGGGTGCCCGCAGCAGCGCGACGTTTCAGACAATCTTTGGCAACCTCTGGCTCACACGCCCCGCGGTTACCAAGATTATGGCCGCCAGCCCCGAGACCTCGGCCATGCTGCGCACAACCTATGCGCTCACGCAGCTCGAAGGCTCCAACGCGCACAACGTGCTGCCACCAGTCGCTCGCGCCAATTTCAACGTGCGCATCGCTCCGTTCGAGACCATCGCCGATGCCGTTGAGCGCGCTCGCAAGCTCGCCGCTCAGCAGTGCCGCGCCTCGGGCGTAAGCCCCGATCACGTCACCGTCGAAATCAACGAGGCGATCCCCTACACCGAACCCGCACCTATCTCGCCTTACGAAGACGATGCCGCCTTCAACTACATCCATCGCTGCGTGTCGGGTGTCTATCCCGAGGCCGGCTTTGCTCCCTACGTGCAGAACTCCTGCACCGACTCGCGCGAGTTCAACGAGATCTGCGATCGCGTCTACCGCTTCTGCGGCTTTATCTACTCGGGCGAGGCGCGCAAGCTCATCCATGCCGCCAACGAACGCATCGGTGTCGATGTCTACAAACGCGGCGTCGAATTCTATGTGGCGTTTCTCGCCAACCTTGAACAACTGTAGGACGGGAGGGCCGATAGCGCCCCTCCCCGCTTTTACCGACCAGGAGAACCAGCATGACCCAACCAAATCTTAAGCGGGCGGCCCGGCTCGACACCAAGGCCGTTGCCCTCGCCTCCCTACCCTTTATGGGCATGATCAGCTTTTGGCAGGTCTACGACGGCATCGTTCCTAAGATGCTCACGGGGACCTTTGGCCTATCCAACTCGCTCACCGGCGCGATCATGGCCATCGATAATGTCTTTGGCCTGTTCCTGCTTCCGCTCTTTGGCATCCTCTCGGACCGCTGCACAAGCAAACTCGGGCGCCGAACGCCCTTTATCTTGGGCGGCTCCGCGGTGGCAATGCTCTCCGTCCCGCTCATCGCGATCGCCAACAACATGGGCAGCCTGCCTCTGCTCATCGGCGCGATTATCCTCACGCTATTGGCAATATGCGCCTATCGCACCATGACGGTTGCCATCGTGGCCGATATTACGCCTCGCCCACTGCGAACCAAGGCGGACTCGATCGAAAAGATCGTCGGCTATGCGGGGACGGGCCTTATGCTCGTCGCCATCTCGGTCATGGTTCCCAAGGCCCACAAACCCGATTATCTTCCGCTCTTTATCTTGCAGGCCGCCTTTATCCTCGTGTCGGCCGTTGTCTACGGCATCTTTGTCCGTGAGCCCGCCCTCGTCGAAAAGATGCGCGAGAAATCGCTGTCAATGGGCATCGACGAGGACCAGATTGACAAAGATGACTCCCCCGAGGCCGGCGGTAAAGATCGCGTTGCAGACGCCGGCGTACGCCGCTCCATCATCATGCTGCTCGCTGCAACGTTTTTCTACTACATGAGCTATAACGCCATGACCACCAATATCAGCCGTTATGCCGATATGTTCTACGGCATGGAGGGCGGTTCCTACGCCATCATCAATATCGTGACGATTGCAGGCGCGCTGCTAAGCTACGTACCCTTGGCAAATCTTTCACTCAAAATCGGCCGCAAAAAGGTCGCCCTGGGCACCGCCGTCATCATGGTTTTGTGCCCCGCGCTTCTTTGGCTGGCACCCGGCTTCTCACCCGTGTTGTACGGCGTCTTTTTGTTGATGGGCGTCGCGTTGGGCGGCGTGGACCTGTGCGTGTACACGATGATTCTGGAGTGCTGCAGCTCCCAAAGCGTGGGCCGCTACTCCGGTTACTACTACACCGTGAGCATGGCGGCTCAGGTGGCGACACCGATTCTCTCCGGCATCGTTATGGACGTGGCGCCGTCGATGCTCTTCGCCTACATCACGGCAATGGGCATGATTATGGCCGCGAGCATTGCCGCCGCCAAGCACGGCGATGCCATCTTGATCGACGAGGTCGCTCGCCGCGAGGCAGCAAAGTAGGAGACCGAATTAACTACCGTGCGAAAGGGGTCGGATGGGCAAAGCGCCCATCCGACCCCTTTTTCGTTTCATCCTCAAGAGGCTCGTCGAAACCTACCCCACCGTGACGGATTCCCCGGTAAAGGCACTGATCATCAACAGCACAAAGAACACCAGGTAGCTGACACTCAGCAGGTACGCAATGATCAGAAAGACGACCCATCCGACATTGGTCTTGCCATCGGCACGACGTTGCTCGCGAGAACGGCACAGCCAAATCGTCACGCCAATGGCCACAATCAACAGCACAAGTGCCGCTGCGGCCAGTCCAGCAAGCGCAAACATCACGCCAATGCTCACAGCAATAACCGGGAGCAGCAGCAAGCCGCACCCGCACCCACCAGGACTATACACGGCAGTCTGTCGGCGCTTCATCATCACTCCAAGTTAAGCAATCGTTTGTAGACATCGAGGCCTTTGAGCAGGATTTCCTCGTCAAAGAGCATGGTATCAGTGTGAAGAGCGCTCATCGCATAGGCTGGGCAGCCATCAGCGTCAATCGGGTTTTCTTGCCCCTCTGGCACACCCGTGCCCAGCAAGAAGAACACGCCCGGCAGATGGCGCTGGTAAAAGGCGAAGTCCTCGGCAATCAGCAAAGGCTCATCCACGAGCTGCAGCTCAGGCAAGGCAAGCGCGACATTGGCAAATAGCTCGGGGTCGTTGTCGACCGGCGGATAGCCCTCGGCAAAGTCGAGATCGTACGTGCAGCCCGTTGCAGCGCATGCCTCATCAAGCACGCGGCACACACCCTCGCGCGCACGGTCGAACATGGCGTCCGTAAACACACGCAAGCTACCGGCAACATGGGCCTCCCCCGCAACTGCATTGCAGACGGTGCCCGCCTGCAGCAGGCCGAACTTGCCAATGCAGGGCTCATCGGCACCCAGCTCATCCATCAGTTCGCGCTCGGCAACCAAGAACTTGGCAGCCGCCAGCGCCGCATCGTGCGACTCCTCGACCGGAACGCCATAGGTCTTAGCGATATGGATGCTCGTCCCGTGAATATGAATGTGTGTCTCACTCGAACGCGCTAGCAACGGACCGGAGCAGCTCGCCAACGTGCCGGCGGGCAGATCGGGCCACACGTGGAAGCCGAAGATGCGATCCACCCCATAGCGCTCGAACACACCGCTCTCGCATACCGTCTTGGCACCACCTGTCGTTTCCTCGGCCGGCTGAAACACAAAGAGTACGTTGCGCCTAATGGCGCCCGGCTGCTCGCGAATCGTACGGTCGACATACGTCGCGGCGGCAAGTGCCATGGCCATGTGTCCGTCATGTCCGCAAGCGTGCATCTTGCCGAGATGTGTCGAGGCGAACGCTGCCCCTGTTGCCTCGGCAATGGGCAGCGCGTCCATATCGGCGCGAATCGCCGTGGCATGCGCGGCACCAACGCCGGCGTCGAAGAAAGCGCAGACGCAGCTGGGGCACGGATGGGCCACCTCGCAAGCGAGCGGTGCCAACACGCCCTCGATATAGGCAATGGTTTGCGGAAGATCGAAATCGAGCTCCGGAATGCGATGGAGATCGCGGCGATAGCGACGGAGTTCTTGGAGCTCGGTCATAGAGGATCCCTTCGTGAGGCATATCTGTTGCAACTTATTGTGATACAGGATTGTGGCACACATGTTTCCAGCATATTGCTGCATTTTTTAAACGTTATATACGAATACTCTTGTTTGCTAAAGTGCAACGTGGTAGGGTCGTTACCACTTGATAGAGGCGCGGGCACGAAGAACCGCGGGCGAGCCGGCAGGCTTTGACCCCGTGGGGAGGCGAAACCCGCCGAACTGGGCTTTTCGGGCACGAACAACCTGGTGGGCCTGCGGGAAACACCCACAGGACTGTCTGCAGCAATGCGGGAGCGCTATCCGGACATTGGGTCCACGCTATGCGGATTCGATGCGCAGATGGCGCCGTCTGGATAGCGAGGTTTACGGGACATGGCATTGACCCCCAACGAGGCATATGCGGCCAAGCAGCCGTTTGTGGACAAAGAGACACTCGAGCATATCGTCGAGCAGTTCCCCACGCCATTTCATCTATATGACGAGGCGGGCATCCGCCGCAACATGCAAGAGGTGCGCGACGCCTTTGCATGGAACCCGGGCTTTAAGGAATACTTTGCCGTCAAGGCCAATCCCAACCCGGCACTCATCTCCATTCTCAACGAATACGGCTGCGGCTGCGATTGCTCGAGCTATACCGAGCTCATGATCGCCCGCTCGCTGGGCATCACCGGCCACGACATCATGTTCTCGTCCAACGACACGCCGGCTGCCGACTTTAAGCTCGCCGACAAGTTGGGCGCCATCGTCAACTTTGACGACATCAGCCACATCGAGTTCTTTGAGCGCGTTGCGGGGCCCATTCCCAAGACGGTCAGCTGCCGCTTTAATCCGGGCGGCCTGTTCCAGCTCTCCAACGGCATCATGGATAACCCCGGCGACTCCAA
>DBEXMY010000211.1:0-6534 GCA_048168905.1 Collinsella sp.
CAAAGGACATAAAGAGATGCCAATTTTGTTGACAAGCGAATGACGATTAGCTGCGAGTCAGCTACCAGCGTAAATAATCGATAAAGAAATGTCGTAATTTGGTGCCAAATGCCCAGATAACGCCGCGTCTATTTTAATTAACTGCTTTGAGCAAACAGTAAAATGCTACTATCTAACTTGCACGTAAGAAAGCAGGTTAACGGTTAAGGCTAAGAAGTGGCAGGTATGTCGGAAGCAACTAGGACTCGCACGCATGCGCCCGAGGTTAGGCAGCGCGCCGTCGAGATCCTCCAAGAGGGGGTCGGTCATCGCGCCCTCGCCGCGGAGCTTGGCATTCCCCAGGCCACGGCTCGTCAGTGGGCCCGCGCGTATGCCGTGGGCGGTGCCGACGCCGTTCTCAATGCCGGTTCGCATCATCACACCTACTCGTACGACGTAAAGCTCGCTGTGGTTAAGGACCGTCTGGAAAACGGCTTGACGGTTCGCGAGGCCATGATCAAGCACAAGATTCCCAGCGAGTCTTCGGTCAAGGCTTGGTGCCGTCAGTACCGCGAGAGCGGTGAGGCCGCACTGGTCGATAAGCCGCGCGTTAAAAAGGCGGAATAGCAAACGGGATGGTGCGCCCATAGGGGCGCATTTTTCTTGCCGCGCCAACTTTTTGGACCGGCGCGAGCCTGTCGGGACATCCTCCAACGTGGCCAATAAACCGCGCGCAGTGGCCCGCGCGCCTGTCGCTGCGATAGGGGAGCGTCGCCCCACTGCTCCAAAGCGGACGTGCCCTTACCCCGTACGCCTAAAACTCCCCAGTTGACCGAAAACCTGCCGCCGCTGCTCCTCAATTGAGCTATAACGTTAAACAATTGCAGCGTTTTTGCATGGGGGAGTGATGGTATGACGCTACTGTATTTCCTTACCCTGTTTCCGCTGGTACCGGCGCTGAGCATGCTGCTCGCGCGCGGTGACCGCGCCCGCGATGCGGTGGGGCTCATAGGTTCCGGCATTATTATGGCGGTGACGGTTGTAGTCGCCGTCATGTTTTTTGGCACGGGTCCGCAGAGCTTTGAGGTTGCCCCCGGTACCTCGCATGTGCTCTCGATCATCAGCTCCGTCATCGACGTCATCCTGTGCGCCGTCATCCTATACAACGCGTACAAATATAGGAACGCGCTCACCACGGTGCTCGGCATAGTCCAACTGGTGGGCTCGCTCGCCTTTGCAGCCATGACGCTGCCCGCGACCGAAGCCGTCACCGCAACCCCGCTCTACCTGGACTACATGAGTGTGATCATGGTCCTCGCCGTCGGTATCGTCGGCAGCCTAATCTGCGTGTATGCCCTGGGCTACATGAAGGACTTCCAGGCCCACGACGAGCACGAGGCCGCGCTGCGCGGGCAGACCGCGCCCGACCGTCGCCCGCAGTTCCTGGCGCTTATGTTCCTGTTCCTCTCAGCCATGTTCGTCATCGTGACGAGCGACAACCTTGAGTGGCTGTTCTGCGGCTGGGAAATCACCACCGTGTGCTCGTTCCTTATGATTGGCTACACGCGCACGCCCGAGGCCATCAAGAACGCCTTTAACCAGATCATCCTCAACATGCTGGGCGGCATCGCGTTTTTGGCCGGACTCATGTACCTGCACGTTAACGGCATGCCGCTGACCATCTCGGGCATGATTGAGCTTTCCGGCGCCGGAACCGCGCAGTCCGCGCTGCTGGTGATGCCGGTCATCCTGTTGTCGCTCGCCGCGCTCACCAAGGCCGCACAGATGCCGTTCCACACTTGGCTGTTGGGTGCCATGGTTGCCCCCACGCCCACGAGCGCCCTGCTGCACTCGTCAACCATGGTCAAAGCCGGCGTGTTCCTGATGGTCAAGCTGAGCCCGCTCTATGCCATCTATCCCGTGACCGGCTTTATGGTCACGAGCGTGGGCGCCATCACGTTTTTGCTCGCTGCCCTTATGGCCATCTCGCAGAGCAATGCCAAGCGCGTGCTCGCGTACTCCACCATTTCCAACTTGGGCCTCATCAGTGCTTGCTTGGGTGTCGGCGCGCCCGAGGCCGTGTGGGCAGCCATCTTCCTGATCCTGTTCCACACGGTGGCCAAGTCGCTGCTGTTCCTGTGCGTGGGCACCGCCGAGCATCATATCGGCAGCCGCGATATCGAGGACATGGACGGTATGTTCAGCCGCATGCCGCACCTGACGCGCCTGATGATGCTGGGCATCATGGGCATGTTTGTGGCGCCGTTTGGCATGCTCGTGTCCAAGTGGGGCGCCCTGGTGGCGTTTGCGCAGACTGGCAACGTGCTCATGATCATGGTGCTGGCCTTTGGCTCGGCCGCGACGTTTTACTTCTGGGGCAAGTGGCTTGCCAAGCTTTCGGGCGTCGACCCCACGGCTCAAAACGTTGAGGTCAATGTCCATAAGACCGAATGGATGGCGCTCAACACCATCGCCGCGCTGCTGATTCTGTGCTGCGTGGCGTTCCCGGTTATCTCGAGCGGTCTGGTGTCGCCTTACTTGGCCATGGTGTTTGGCCGCGTGCCGTACGTTATTGGCAAGGACGCCATGTATCTGATGGTGGTTATCGTGGCGTTTATCGCCGTGGTGCTGCTGACTTCATTCCGCGTGAGCAACAAGCCGCACGTAAACGTATATCTTTCGGGTGTGGGAACCGACAAATATCGCCATTTCCGCGGCTCGATGGGACACGAGGTGAAGGCCGAAAAGCGCAATTGGTACTCGGAGGACGCCCTTGGCGAGAAGCGTATTGGCCCCGCGGGTAGCGTCGTGTGCTGCAGCATTATCTTGTTTGCGCTGCTGTGTTGCGCGTGGATTGGGCCCGAGAGGCTTGCCATGAGCGCGCCATCGGTGCTGCGCGGCAAGTATTTCGAAGGTTCGGGCGTCGTGGGCATCTTTATTGGTACCGTGGTGTTTGCCCTGCTGGCGCCTTTGGTTGGTGGCCTGATCGACGGCGTTGACCGCAAGCTTTCGGCCCGCATGCAGGGCCGTGTGGGTCCGCGCCTGCTGCAGCCCTTCTACGACGTTGCCAAGCTGCTGCGCAAGGCTCCCGCCAGCGTAAACACCATGGACGATACCTACATGGCGTGCGCGCTCATCTTTACCGTCGTGGGCGGCGGCATCTTTGTGTCGGGCTCCAACACGCTGCTGTGCGCCTTTATGGTTACGCTAGCCGCGATCTTTGTGGTGTTGGCGTCCGCCTCGACGCAAAGCCCGTTTGCCCAGGTTGGCGCCGATCGTGAGTTGCTGCAGGTTATGAGTTACGAGCCCGCCGTTCTGCTGATGAGCGTGGGCCTGTACCTTGCCACCGACAGCTTCGATTCCATCGCCGTGACGGGGCAGTCGGTCCCCATCATCGTGTACAGCGCACCCATTTTCCTCGCGTTGCTCGCGGTGCTTACCATCAAGCTGCGCAAGTCGCCGTTTGACCTTTCGTACTCGCATCACGCGCATCAGGAGATCGTCCAGGGCGTCGCCACCGAGATGAGCGGCGGCACGCTGGCCAAGATGACCCTTATGCACTGGTGCGAGACCGTGCTGTTTTTGATGTGGGTGGGCATGTTCTTTGTCTGGGACAACCCGGTGAGTTGGGTTGTAGCCCTGGTCGTGATGGCCGCGACGTACTTTGTCGAGGTGCTTATCGACAACACCTTCGCACGCAGCACCTGGCGCAGCTGCTTTAGGCTCGGCTGGGGCGTGGCGCTGGTGTTTGGCCTGCTCAACCTTATGCCCATCCTCGTCGACGTGTTTATTTAGGAGGCGGCATTCATGGATCATAAAATGTCGCGCTCGCCGTGGGTTATTCATTACGACGGCTCGAGCTGCAACGGATGCGATATCGAGGTGCTGGCCTCGCTCACGCCGCTGTTCGATGCGGAGCGCTTTGGCGTGGTCAACACCGGCAACCCCAAGCATGCGGATATCTTTTTGGTGACGGGGTCGGTCAATGCCCAGAACCTGCCTGTCGTGCGCCAGATCTACAACCAGATGCTCGAGCCCAAGTGCGTGGTGGCGTGCGGCATCTGCGCGTGTTCGGGCGGCGTGTTCCGTGATGCCTACAACGTGATCGGCGGCGTGGACCGCGCGATTCCCGTGGACGTGTACGCGCCCGGGTGCGCCATTCGCCCCGAGACGGTGATCGATGCCATCGTGGAGGCGTGTGGCATCCTGGACCAGAAGGAGGCCGTGATGCGCGCCGGCGGCGATCCGCTCACCGTGGGCGGTGCCGCTACCTGGGACGGTGGCGTTGAGCTGGGCGAGGACGGGTTTGTGGCTGCGGGGGCCGGCGACGCGCCTGATGGGACGCCCGCCACTGCAAAGGAGGCCGAGTAATGCAAAAGGCTATCTATACCACCGTCGGGATCGATGAACTGTTGCCGCATGTGCAGGCGCTCAAAGGTACCGGCGCGCGCTTTGTGCAGATGCATGCCGAGCGCTGTGTGGACGACGGATCGTATCGCTTGGTCTATACGTTTATCGACGTTCGTGCTGCTCAGGAGCATATTGCGCAGGACGGCAGCTATGCGATCGAGAACCTGGTGGTTGAGGGCATCGACCAGTACCAGGAGATTCCGTCCATCAGCTCGTACTATCCGGCGGTATTCCCGTTTGAAAACGAGGCGCACGACCTGTTTGGTCTTGCCATCACCGATATGCAGATTGACTTTAAGGGCTTTTTCTACCAGGTCTCGACTGCCGAGCCCATGAGCGTTATCACGCCCGAGGTGAAGGCCGCGCGCGAGAAAGCCATGAAGGTGCGTGCCGCCGCCGAGGCCAAGGCGCGCAAGGCCGCTGCCGAGAAGGCCGCCGCGGCTGCGGCTGCTGCAGGGGAGAGCGCTGCGAGTGCCGGCGATGCTTCGGCTGCGGCGAGCGCCCAGTCCGCTGCGGCTGCCGGCTCCGATGCTCAGCACGATGAAACTGCTGCGAAGGCCGCGCTCAAGGCCGCCGAGATGGAGGCAAAGCTCGCCGCCATGGATCCCGAGAAGGCGGCCAAGGTCCGCGCGGCGCTTGCCGCCAAGGCCGCCCGCGACAAGCAGAAAAAGGAGGCGTAAGGTCCATGGCACATCGCTCCGTTATTCCGTTTGGCCCGCAGCACCCGGTGCTGCCCGAGCCGCTTCATCTGGACCTGGTGATCGAGGACGACCGCGTTATCGAGGCAATTCCGCAGATCGGCTTTGTGCACCGCGGACTCGAGAAGCTCACCGAAAAGCGCGACATGCATCAGTTTGGCTACATCGCCGAACGCATCTGCGGCATCTGCGCCGTGGGCCACAGCTACGGCTATGCCACAGCCTGCGAGCGCATGCTCGACATCGAGGTGCCCGGCCGCGTGCAGTATATCCGTACTATTTTGCACGAGCTTTCGCGCATTCACTCGCACCTGCTGTGGCTGGGCCTGCTCGCCGATGCCTTTGGTTTTGAGGCGCTGTTCTATCGGTCGTGGACCCTGCGCGAGCAGATTCTCAAGATCTTTGAGAGTACTTGCGGCGGGCGCGTGATTCTGTCGATTAACGAGATCGGCGGCCTTAAGCACGACATTGAGGACTCCGAGCTGGCGGGTATTGTCCAGACGCTCGACGCCATGCGCCCCGACTACGAGGCCCTGGTGCATACGTTTTTGGACGACAATAGCTGCGGCGAGCGCCTGCATGGCGTGGGCGTGATCAGCAAGAAGGACGCGCTGGATCTGTCGATGGTCGGCCCGTTTGGCCGCGCCTCGGGCGTGGATTACGACGTGCGCATGTTTGGCGACGGCGCCTATGCGGACCTGGCTGCATTTGAGCCCATCGTTGCCACCGACGGCGACTGCTATGCCCGCTGTCAGGTGCGTTGTGCCGAGGTCACGCAGGCCATGGACATCATCAAGGAGCTTGTGGGCAAGATTCCGCACGACGGTATCGGCGGGCGCACCAAGCTTGCGCCGGCCGACGGCGCGCGTGGCGAGGTTGTGATTGAGCAGCCGCGCGGTGAGGCGTATTACTATGTGCGCGGCAACGGCACCAAGAACCTGGACCGCTTCCGCGTGCGCACGCCGACGTCGCAAAACCTGGCGGGTCTGACACATGCGCTGCAGGGCGTGCTCCTTGCCAACGTGCCCATGATTATCCTGACCATCGACCCCTGTATTAGCTGCACGGAAAGGTAGGCGCGGCATGAGTTTGCTGACATTTGCCAAGACGGCCTTGGGTTCCATGGTCAAACAGCCGGTCACGGTGTGCTATCCGCAGGAAAAGCTCGCAGCGCCCGAGCGCCTGCGCGGGCATATCGTCAACGATATGGACGTGTGCATCTGCTGCGGGATGTGCGCGCGCCGCTGCCCGGCGGGCGCGCTTGCGGTCGATCGCAAGGGCGGCACCTGGTCGATTGATCCGTATGCTTGTGTGGTGTGCGGCGAGTGCATCGAGAGCTGTCCTAAACACTGCCTGACTATGGACACCGCTCGCACCCCAGTCGCAGCGGACAAGACTCCCACGGTAGAAACCAAGCCGGAATAGCGCTGGAATAGGGCCGGTGGGG
>DBEXMY010000212.1:0-6018 GCA_048168905.1 Collinsella sp.
AACCGTTCAACCGCGTTGCGGCAACCAGTTTGAAATTATCTTGATGAAGGAAAAAGCTGCTGGTAATCTGAGGGACGTCATAGAACGTTTGCCTTATGCAAACGTTGAAGCGAGATGCGATGCAGTCTCGAGTTCTTTGGAGGTATCTATGTCAGATACGAAGGCGAAGAAGACAAACAGACGTTTTAAGTTCAAATTACCGCATGTCTATACGATCATGTTCTTGCTGATCGTTGTCTTTGCGGTCCTGACTTGGATCGTTCCCTCTGGTCAGTATCAGCGCAAGACGATTTCGACAGCGGCGGGCGAGCGTGAAGTCGCCGTTGCTGGAACCTATGAACAGGTCGATAAGAACTACACCGATTCCGAGACCGGCGAGACCATCAATCTGGGCCAGGATATCTTCGCGGTTCTGCAAGCGCCCACCAAGGGTATCCAAGAGGCTGCCGACGTCGTTGCGTTCGTCTTATTGATTGGCGGATCGTTCGCGATCATCACCAAGACCAACGCTTTGAATGCCGGCATGAGCCGTGTGATTAAAAAGCTCAAGAACAAGGACATCCTCATCATTCCCATCACGATGACGTTGCTGTCCATTTGTGGCACTACGTTTGGTATGTCTGAGGAAGCCCTGCCGTTCTATGCCATCTTCATTCCCATCATGATGGGTATCGGTTATGACTCGATGACGGCATTCATCATCTGCTTCCTTGGTCCTAACCTGGGATATTGTGCTTCGACCATCGACCCGTTTAATGTTTTGATCGCCCAAGGCATCATTGGCATCGAGGGTAATCCGCAACTGTGGCTGCGTGCCGTTTCTTGGGTCATCTTCACTGCCGTCGGTATCGCATGGGCCATGCGCTACGCCATGCGCGTCAAGAAAAACCCCGAGTCGTCCATTGTGTACGAGGACGATAAGCTCAAGCGTATTGAATTTTCCGTGACCGATGCCTCCATCGAGGAAGAGTTCACTATCCGTCAGAAGCTCGTGCTTATCGATTTTGCTTGCGGTATGGGCATTATCGTCTGGGGTCTTGTTACCCAGGGCTGGTACATGAATCAGATTTCCGCCGTGTTCCTTGGCATGGGCTTGCTTGCCGGTATCCTGGGCGGCCTTGACCAGCAGACGATCGCAGAGTGGTTCGTTAAGGGTCTCGCCGACTTTGCGTACGCTGCCGTCGTTATCGGTATCGCTCGCGGTATTCTGGTCATCGCCGAGGGCGGCATGATCATCGACACCATCCTCCAGGCGCTCGCTACCGCGCTCGCCGGTGCACCCGCCGCCGTCTACACCACGTTTATGTATGTCGTCCTTGGCCTGCTCTCTTTGCTGGTTCCCTCGAGTTCTGGCCTGGCGGCGCTCACCATGCCCGTTATGGGCCCCCTGACCGAGCTCATGGGCCTCAATCCCGAGGCGGCCGTCACCGCGCTCCAGTTTGCCAACCAGACCATCAACACCATCAGCCCCGTGGCGGGCATGACGGTCGCCGGTCTTGCCGTGGCTAGGATTTCGTTTGGCCAATGGTGGAAGACCATTTGGAAGTTCTTCATTTTCATGGTCGTCTTTGGCCTGATCGTAACGGCAATCTCTGGCATGCTTCCAGTGTAGGTGGTTGTGATGTCTGATCGTTTGACGGTCCTGACGACTAAGAGCGTCTTTACCGGTACGGGGGACCTGCCGTTTGAAGGTTTCGTAGCGGTCCGTGGCAATCGAATTGAGGCTGTTGGCACCAAGTGTGAGGTAGCTTCGTATTTGACCCAGGCGGACGAGGTAGTTGACCTGGGCGACCGCACTGTCATGCCTGGCCTGATCGATGTGCATACCTTCTATACAGGTTGGGCGCTGCGGACGTTGGGGTCTGATCTGTCCGGCATCGCTGATGCCAAAGAGGCTGTGTCGCTCTTGCGTGCATGGAAAGAAGATCATCCGGATTGCGCGGCGGCTTTTGGCCACAACCTACCCGAAACGTTGGCATCGGATGTCGAGAACGCAAATACGGCAGCTGTGTTTGACGATTGTTTTGGCGATATCCCCGTCGTCTGCTTTACACCAGGAGCGGGGACCTGCGTTCTCAACGCTGCCGCCAGTGCGCGATATGGCTTTACACCCCAGGCGTGCTATGCCGAGAAGATCTGGCGCATGATGAGCGATTTCCTTGCGCTGCCCGAGGTGCGTGCCGGGTATTCGGACTACATGAGCATGCTTAACGAGCGCGGCGTTACCGCCATCAAGGAAATGGCGTTTGATGACTACTACGGCTTTGCCGACGAAATGGCTCGCCGTGAGGAATCTGGTGAGCTGACGGTTCGCGTCTCTATGATGTCGCAGCCGGTGGGCGCCGGTGCAAATCTGGCATATGCCCGCGAGGCGCGAGAGCGCTTCCGGGGACCGTTCGTTCGTTTTTCTGGCTTCAACCGTATGACCGATCGCGGCGTATGGGCGGGGCTTGCCGAGATGATTGACCCCTATGAGGACACGGCCGATGCGGGCGCTGCCGGCAAGACGGTCGTCGAGGAACCAGAGTGGGATCTGATTGAGAGCGAGCTGCGTGCAATTGATGCTGACGGCTTCCGATATTCCTTGCATTGCCAGGGCGATGGCGCCGTTCGTCGCACCGTGGCGCTCTATGCCTCGCTGCCTCGAGACGAGCATGGACGGATGCTTCGCCGCCATGCGATTACCGATCTCGAGAACTCTGACCCGACCGATCTTGTCGAGTTTGGCAAGTTAGGTGGAATTTGCGAGGTCTATCCGCAGATTCTGACGCTGGACCGGCGCGAGGATTGCCTATCGATGATGCGTCGACAAATTGGCGAGACGCGACTTTTGCACAGCTGGAATCGCCGCGGCATGGAAGATTCCGGATGCACAGTGTGCTGTGGAACGGATTTGCCGCTGCTGATTCCGAGCCTGGGCGAGTCAATCTACAGCGCGTGCGGCGGATTCTTCGCCGACGGACTGCCTGTGAATGAGGTCAACACGCTGACGCTTGTCGAGCTCTTGCGCGCTTGGACTGCCGGGGGCGCGTACGATCTGATGCGCGAAGACGAGCTGGGTACGCTCGAGGTCGGCAAGCTTGCCGATATCTGCGTGCTCGATCGGGATGTGTTTGACCTCGATTATCGCGACGCACGCGATCTTGCGGTTGATATGACGATGTCGGACGGACAAATCGTGTTCGATCGAAATAAGGAGGCATAAGATGTCTGAATCCAAACCGACGCTGCGCCGCGAGCAGATTGCGGGCATGAATATCCACTACATCATGTGGTCGCTCGATTACTTCCTTGATGTGCAGCAGCGTTTGGGCTTTGAGTCCATTGAGCTGTGGTGCGCAGAGCCGCATGTGACGCTCGACCACACGGGCTACTTTGAGGCTGAGGTCCTGGCGAAAAAGGCTGCAGACCGTGGGCTTAGGTATCGTACTCTGTGCCCCGAGAACGTTGTCTATCCTTGGCAGTACTGCGCACGCAAACCGCTGCATGAACAGCGCAGCCTGGCGTACTTTAAGCACGGCATTGAGCTTGCCGAGGTACTTGGGTGCGACCGTATGTCCGTCAACTCGGGCTGGGGCGACTGGGACGAGGACCGCGAGGAAGCCTGGAAGCGCAGCCGCGAGCACTTGTCCATTCTGGCGGAGTATGCCGGCGAGCACGGTCTGGTGCTTACGATGGAAAGCCTGCGTCCCGAGGAGAGCAACCTTGTGACGACGGTTTCCGATGCGAAGCGCATGATTGACGAGGTCGCGAGCCCGTACTTACAGCCCATGGTTGATACAACCGCGATGGGCGTTGCAGGCGAGACGCTCGAGGACTGGTTTGCCGCCTTTGGTGATGGGGCAATTCACGAGATGCACTTTATCGACGGTGACCCGTATGGCCATCTGGTGTGGGGCGATGGCAAGCACGATATGGACGCCTTCGTCGCCACGCTCAACGCCCATGGTTTCGACGGCATGCTGGGCCAGGAAATCACGGACGGTCGTTACTACGATGATCCGGCGGCGGCAGATGCCAAGAACATGGCCGCATTCGAGAAATATCTGATTAACTAAAACAACTATCGGCCACGCAGCCAACGTCATTGATTGCGGCCAAACAAGAAAGGAACTGGATATGAACGCACGCGATCTGATCAAAGAGGCAATTGCCGAGAAGGGCAAGTTCGACAGCGTCTACTGGATTGCTTGCGGTGGCTCCATGATCGATTTGATCCCGGCTCATGAGCTTCTGCAGCGCGAGGCAACCACCTTCACTTCGTATATCTATACCGCGCGTGAATTCGACATTATGCGTCCGCGTCGTCTGGGCGAGAAGTCCCTGGTCATCGCTTGCAGCCACAGTGGCAATACCCCGGAGGTCGTCGAGGGCTGCGAGATTGCCCTTGCCGCCGGCGCTACGGTGATCGCCCAGACCGACAACGCTGGATCCAAGATCGACTCCGGCAAGTGGACCACGTGGGTCTACCCATGGGGCGAGGGTGTGCCGCAGGCCGAGGTCCCCGCTGGCATTTCGCTGTCGCTTGCGGCCGAGCTGCTCGATCAGCAGGAGGGCTACGCCGATCTTGCCGATATGTATGCCGGTATCGCCGAGATGGATAAGATTCTTCCCCCGGCACGTGAGAAGGTAAATGCCGAGCTGGGCGATCGTTTTGCCAAGCTTTGCCAGGAGCACGAGTTCTTCTATATTCTGGGCAGCGGTCCCAACTTTAGCCAGACCTACGGTTTCGCTATCTGCTCTCTTATGGAGATGCAGTGGCAGCACTGCAGCTACATCCACTCTGCCGAGTACTTCCATGGCCCCTTCGAGGCTACTCAGGATGGCGTTTTTTACTTCCTGCAGATGGGCTCCAGCGAGTGCCGTGCTATGGACGAGCGCGCCCTGGCGTTCCTTAAGACGCATACCGATACGCTGATGGTGCTCGATGCCAAGGAGTACGGTATGGAAGCCGTGCCGGCGAGCGTCCGTGCCTATCTGGACCCGGTGCTGTTCTACGCCATGAACTGCGAGCTGCGTGCTGCACGCGGCAAGGTGTTTGATCACGATCCCGATTTCCGTCGCTATATGGGTGTTGTCGAGTACTAGAAGGAGCAAAGGCCATGGCATTTAACGTTAACGCGCTCGGATTTGGCGACAACGTCGTCGATCGCTACGAGCATATCCACACCATGTATCCCGGCGGCAATGCGGTGAACTTCGCCGTTTATGCCAAGAAATGCGGTGCCGCACGCTCCGCATACATGGGCATTTTTGGCAATGATGCCGCTGCCGAGCATGTCATTGCAAGCCTCGAGGATGAGGGTATCGAGCTTGACAAGTGCGAGCAGATGATTGGCGAGAACGGAGCGGCTCGCGTGACCGTCGTTGACGGTGACCGTGTCTTCCTTGGCTCCAACGAGGGCGGTATCCGTGGCGATGCGCGCTATGTCCTCGATCGCTTTGACCTTTCGTACATGAAGCAGTTCGATGTGGTTCATTCGGGCAACTATTGCTTTACCGAGCGCGAGCTGCCCAAGTTGAAGGCTGCGGGCGTCACGGTCTCTTTTGACTTTTCGGACGACTCTACCGACGAGTACTACGAGCAGATTGCGCCCTACGTCGATTTCGCTTTCTTTAGTGCGGCGGATGCTGCGAGTGAGGATGAGGTTCGCGAGCGTCTGGCATGGGTGAAGGGCCTGGGTCCGCGTTTTGTGTCGGCTACGGCTGGCGCCGAGGGCTGCATTGCTTACGACGGCGATCGTTATTACCGCCAGCTGGCTAAACCGGTAACGGACATGAAGGACACCATGGGGGCGGGCGACTCGTTCCTTACCTCGTTTTTGATGTGCTATCTCGATTCCGCCAAGCGTGGTGAAGATGGCGCCGAGGCCATCGAGCGCGCGCTCGACTTTGCTGCCGGGTTTGCCTCGACCGTGTGCGGCATGGAAGGTTCTTGGGGCCACGGAGCACCAATCGTCGAATAGCCGAGCGGTCCCGGGGAGGTGCAGGCGCCTCCTCGGGACCCGGTGTGCAAAA
>DBEXMY010000213.1:0-5097 GCA_048168905.1 Collinsella sp.
TCTTCCTGTTAGCGGGGGACGTAGCGGCCGGGTTGGGCTCCGGTGGGCTCGCCGTCGCGTGCCACCAGCACGCCGTTCACAAACACGACCTTGGCGCGGCCATGTGCCCCAAAACCCTCGAGCGGCGTGTAGTCCACAGCTTGATGCTGTGTCGCGGCACTGATTGTCCAGCGCGCTTTGGGATCCCACACGCACACATCGGCATCGGCGCCCTCGGCAAGACAGCCCTTGCGCGGGTACATGCCAAACACGCGCGCCGGGTTCTCGCTCATCAAGCGGCACAGATCCTCGGGGCCCAGCTGGCCCTCAAAGCTCGTGGCAATCGCGACGGGACGATGTTCCACGCCGGGCCCGCCGTTGGGAATCGCGCGGAAATCGTCGCGCCCGCGGTCCTTTTGCCCGTGCAGGTTAAAGCTGCAATGATCGGTCGCAATCGTATCGATCTCGCCGGCCACAAGCGCCTCGCGTAGCGCGGCACGGTCACCGGCATGGCGCAGCGGCGGGCTCATCACGTACTTGGCGCCCGCAAAGCCGTCCTCGCCCTGCTCCAAGTAGCAAGTATCGTCGAGCATCAGATACTGAGGGCAGGTCTCGACATAGATGTTCTTCTGCCCGCGCGCTTTGGCAGCGCGAATGGCCTCGAGCCCCAGCTTGGTCGAAAGGTGCACCACGTTGACTGGGGCGTCCCCGGCTAAGTGCGCCAGATACAGCAGACGACTCACGGCCTCGGCCTCGCACACGTCCGGACGGCTGAGTGCATGCCCCTCGGGCCCATGAATCCCCTGCTCGTACACGCGCTTCTGCAGCTCATTCACCAGCGTGCCGTTCTCGCAATGCACGCACAGTATGCCGCCAATACGCTTGAGCTCCTCCAGCACCTCGAGCGTCTCGGCATCGTCCAAGCGAAGGTGGTCATAGGCAAAGTAGGTCTTGAACGACGACACGCCCGCCTCGCGCATGGCCGAAAGATCGGCGCGGTTGCGCTCATTCCACTCGGCGAGTGCCATATGAAAAGCGTAGTTGGCCGTGCAGGTTCCGTCGGCGCGGCGATGCCACTCGGCCAAGGCATCGGGCATGGTCACGCCGCGATCGGCCGTCGCGTAGTCCACAATGGTCGTCGTGCCGCCGCAGGCAGCCGCGCGCGTGCCGGTCTCAAAGCTATCGGCTGTCCAATCCATGCCAGTCCAGCACTGCATGTGCGTGTGGCCGTCGATAAAGCCGGGAAACACCCAGCAGCCCGCGGCGTCCTCGACGGTATCGTCGGCGCCCGGCTCAATCGCTGCGGCGATCCGCACGATCTTATCGCCCTCCATGGCAAGATCGGCGCGGCGAAGCCCCTGGGGCGTCACGAGCGCGCCGTTTTTGATGATGATCATAATTGCTCCTTATTGATTGATGCAGTTGGCCACGTGATCAAAATACGAGCAGGCGGCAATATGCTCCGTTATGCGTCGCTGTCCCTTGACGGTATCGACGTCCCACAGCTCGTAGGCACGCGCTTCGACCAGCGCAACGTCGACGCGACCTTTGAGAATCGAGCCCCCGCCGTCTTTGCCCTCAAGACACATAAGTGCATCGAACAGTTCCGCCGGAAAGAGCACCGGGCTCGAAGGCTCACCGTTGCACGCAAGACGCACCGGATGTTTGCGGCCACGCTCGTCAAATGCACGAACCATAGCCTCAAAAGAATCCGAACTCACGAGCGGCTGGTCGCCCGGCAAAAAGAGGCAACCTTTCCAGTTGCGTTCGACTCCCCACGAAAGGCCCGCACGGACGCTTTCGCTGCGCAGCTCGCCATCGTGCAGCACGCACGGGCAATGCTTGTCCTCGCAAATCTGAGCGACCTCGGGCCAACGCGTCGAAACCACGACGTCAAAGCCCCGGGGAACCGAATCGATGGTCCGGGCAATCAGCGGCTCGCCATAGATATCGGCAAGCATCTTGTTAGAGCCAAACCGCTTGCCCTCGCCCGAAGCCATAATGACGCATCCAAGTTTCATGGTGATACCTCCCCTGAAACCATCGTACCCATAACTCGCGCCGCGGGCATCTACATCGAAAGCGCTTATCCCGCACGCCCGCGATGCAAAAAGGGGCACCCCGCCGGTTGGCAGAGCGCCCCCTTTACATGGCTTACCTCAACCCGGCTTTAGGCCTGGAGCCAACGGGCGGTGTTGCGCTCGTCGAGGGCCTTGAGGGTAGCGGCGGGATCGGCAACCTTTTGCAGGAACATCATGGCTGCGATGGCGTACGGCTTGTAGCTGGCCTCCTTGTACATGCCCACGCGGTGCATGTCGAAGACGTCGGCGTTGACCTCGCCGTGCTCGCAGGAGACACCGGAGATGTCGGCGGGCAGCGGGTGCATAAAGATGGTGTCCTGGCCGTTGGCAGTCTTCTCCATGAGCTCGGTCGTGGAGCACCAATCCTGATGGGTGGCGTTCTGGGCGAGCAGCTCCTTCTCGAGCGCAGCGATGCCGGCGTCGTCGCCCTCGGCGTACAGATTGGTACGCTTCTCCATGGCGGCAAACGGAGCCCAGCTCTTGGGGATCACGATGTCGGCGCCCTCGAAGGCCTCGGCCATGGTGTTGACCTGCTTAAAGGTGGTGCCGGACTCGGCGGCATAGCCCTTGGCGCGCTCGACGACCTCAGGCATGAGGTCGTAGCCCTCGGGGTGGGCCAGGGTGACGTCCATGCCAAAGCGGGGCAGCAGGCTGATCAGCGACTGCGGGCAGGACAGCGGCTTGCCGTAAGAGGGCGAATAGGCCCAGGTGACGGCAACCTTCTTGCCCTTGAGGTTCTCAAGGCCGCCAAACTCGTTGATGAGGTAGAGCATGTCGGCAGAGGACTGCGTGGGGTGATCGGAGTCGGACTGCAGGGAAATGAGCGTGGGACGGTGATCCAGAACGCCGTCCTCGTAAGCCTGCTGGACAGACTCGGAGACCTCGGCCATGTAGGCGTCGCCCTTGCCGATGTACATGTCGTCGCGGATGCCGATGACGTCGGCCATGAAGGAGATCATGGTAGCGGTCTCGCGGACGGTCTCGCCGTGAGCGATCTGGGACTTCTTCTCGTCCAGGTCCTGCAGCTCAAGGCCGAGCAGGTTGGCGGCCTTAGAGAAGGAGAAGCGCGTACGGGTGGAGTTATCGCGGAACAGGGAGACGGCCAGGCCCGAGTCGAAGATCTTGGACGAGACGTTGTTCTCGCGCAGCTCGCGCAGGGCGTCGGCGACGATGTAGAGAGCCTTGAGCTCATCGGTGGTCTTATCCCAGGTGTGCAGGAAGTCGCTGCCGTACATACCCTTAAAATCGAGGCCGTTCAGCTGCTCGACGAGCTCGGTAAACTTGGCGTCCATGTAAATGTCCTTTCTAAAGGTGAAACGATCGCAATGAGTAGATGTGCTCCGGCATGCGCGTGTGGCTAGAACATGCAGAGCGCTATGACGAGGACCCGCTACCGTTGAGGAAGCATGGGAGATAACGACCGCGGGCCCCAAGTCAACAGGAGGCGCCGGGGGCATAAACTGTCCCCGGCTCAACAAAATCGAGGAATGGGACTAGTCGATCTTGTTGTTGGTCAGACCGGCGCGGAACACGGTGGCGTCGCCATCGGCCTGGCTCGGATCGTAGAGGTTCAGGGCAGCCACATACATGGCGGCAGCGGTGACCAGGTCGTCCTTGTAGGTGACCTCGTTGGGAGCGTGAGCCTGAGACTCGGCACCCGGGCCAAAGCCCACGCAGGGGATGCCGTAGCGGCCCTGGATGGAGACGCAGTTCGTGGAGAAGGTCCACTTGTCGCACAGCGGGCGACCGGTGCGCTTGTCCATGCTGGGCTCGCAGCCGATGCGCTCGTCACCAAACATGGCCTTGTGGGCGTCGACGAGGGCCTTGACGTGCGGAGCGGTCTCCTTGTTGATCCACGTGGGGAAGTAAGCCTCGGTCTCGTAGACCTCGCCGGTCCAGGACGGACGGTCGTACATGTACATGGAGACCTTCACGTCGTCACCGTACTTCTTGGCTGCCGGCAGGTTGCGGATCTCGTCCAGGCAGGACTCCCAGGTCTCACCGGCGGTCATACGACGGTCGATGGAGATGGCGCAGGAGTCGGCCACGGCGCAGCGGCTGGGGCTGGTGTAGAAGATCTGGCTGACGGTGCAGGTGCCGCGGCCCAGGAAGCGGGCATCCTCGAAGTGCTCGGGATTGTACTTGGGGTCGAGCATCTTGACGAGACCCTTGATGTCGGTCGACTCGTCGCAGCCGTTGTTGTTGAGGGCGCGGACGTCGGCGATGATGTCGGCCATCTTGTAGATGGCGTTGTCGCCGCGGTCGGGAGCGGAGCCGTGGCAGGAGGTACCGTGAACGTCGACGCGGATCTCCATGCGGCCGCGGTGACCGCGATAGATGCCGCCGTCGGTGGGTTCGGTGGAAATGACGAACTCGGGCTTAATGCCATCCTTGTTGTAGATGTACTGCCAGCACATGCCGTCGCAGTCCTCTTCCTGGACGGTGCCGACGACCATGATCTTGTAGCCCTCGGGGATGAGGCCCATGTCCTTCATCATCTTGGCAGCGTAGGTAGCAGAAGCCATGCCGCCCTCCTGGTCGGAGCCGCCGCGGCCGTAGATGATCTCGTCGGTCTCGTAGCCCTCATAGGGATCGGCATCCCAGTTCTCGATGTTGCCGATGCCGACGGTGTCGATGTGGGAGTCGATGGCGATGATCTTGTCGCCCTCGCCCATAAAGCCCATGACGTTGCCCAGGCCATCGACCTTGACCTCGTCATAGCCAAGGTTCTCCATCTCGGCCTTGATGCAGGCGACAACCTCACCCTCCTCGCAAGACTCAGAGGGATGGGAGATCATAGCGCGCAGGAAGCGAGTCATATCAGCACGATGGGACTCAGCAGCAGCCTTGATAGCGTCGAAATCGAGTTCTTTAGCCATTGTTCATAACCTTTCAAACGAAGGAATCTACCTGTGAGGTGGCGGAGCGATACCTATTTACTCCGCCCCAACGATTAGCAAGTGGGATATTCGCCTTCCCAAACAATGCGGCGATACTGGTCGGGATCGGTGTCGCCCTCGGTGGAGAAGCAGAGCAC
>DBEXMY010000214.1:0-1540 GCA_048168905.1 Collinsella sp.
CTCCTAGTTCGCTTACGTGGTTGTTTGCAACTGGTAGGTTGGGGCCACCTGGTTGTGGCCTTGATCTTGCTGCAATCGGGTAAAGGCTGAAATTGTCAACGCGAGGGGCTCATTCTTTTTGATGAGCCTCTTTTTCTATTATGGGGGACTTTGGGTTATGGCTAAGCGTTCTGGGTCGTATGTCGTTCCTTTTTCGTTTGATTTGCTTTCGTTTGATGAGGCTGTGGGGTTGGCTGCTGATACGGGACGGATTTCTGGGGATGCTGGGCCTCTGCTTGAGACGGTTGTCGATATGCTCGATGAGCTGGGGCGTCCGGACGAGTACTTTGATTGCATTCAGGTTGCCGGTACCAATGGCAAGACTTCGACCACGCGTTTTTCGGCCGCCATTCTTCGCGGCGAGGGGCTCAAGACCGCGCTGTATACGTCGCCGCAGCTGGTGCGCTATCCCGAGCGCATGGAGGTCGATGGGCGTGTTGTGAGCGATGAGGCGTTTGCCCGTGGCGTTTCGGCAGCTGTCGAGGCGGGGCGTCGCGTGAATGCGCACCGTGTGGCGGCGGGGGAGCGCGCCTATACTATTACGCCGTTTGACCTGCTGACGGCTGCCGCACTGGTGGTGTTTGCCGAGGCTCGCGTGGATGTTGCCGTGCTCGAGGTTGGTATGGGCGGGCGCTGGGACGCCACGAGTGCGACCGATCCCGTCGCCGTTGCCATTACGGGCATTGGGCTCGATCACACACGTATTTTGGGTGATACGCTCGAGGCCATTGCGGGGGAGAAGGCTGCGGTTATTAAGCCTGGGCGCCTGGTTGTTTTGGGCGAGGGCACGCACGAGGCGAGCGTTCAGCGCGTGATGGATGCCCGCTGCCGTGAGTGCGGTGTCGTGCCGCTCGTGGTGAGCCACGCCACGACTAAGGTGCCGGCGCGTGTGGGCGACACGGTTGAGTTTAGCTGCACCACGCCGCGTGCGATCTATACGACGAACATGGTTAAGCCGGCGTATCAGCCGCAGAATGCCGCATGCGCGATTATGCTGTGCGAGGGGTATCTGGGTCGCGAGCTCGACCACGATGCGCTGGATGCATCGCTTATGGGCTGTCCCACGCCGGGTCGTTTTGATGTGCTGGGGACCGATCCGCTCAAGCTGATTGATGCCTGCCATAACCCTCAGAGCTGCGAGAACTTTGTGAGCGCGCTGGACGAGATCGATCCGTGCGTGGAGAATCGCCCCACGCTGCTGTGTGCCGCGCTGGCCGACAAGGACGTGGCGGGCATCGTTGACGTATTGATCCCTGCCTTTCCGCGCGTAGTCGTGACCCAGACCGATTCCGATCGCGCCCTGCCGGCAGAGGAGCTTGCTGCCCTCGTTGATGCCGATAAGCTCACGGGAGTATATCCGAGTGTGTCCGAGGCCCTCGCTGCCTTCGATGTCGCAGACGAGCCTTTCGTAGCCGCCGGCACCATCACCCTAGCCGGCGAAGTAGCCGGTCTGCTCCGCTAACCCATCCCCTCATCAGTTGCGGTGAAATACGGACTGTTT
>DBEXMY010000215.1:0-9710 GCA_048168905.1 Collinsella sp.
TTCGGGCTTTTCCTTGGCTGCCGTCATGCGGGCGACAGCGCATACGCGGTCGTTGTCGTCGACGGTCATCATCTTGACGCCCTGGGTGGCGCGGCCGGTCTGGCTGATCTCGTCGGTCTTGACGCGAATGACCGTCGCGCCCTCCGTCACGATGAACAGCTCGTGCTGCGGGCCCACCGTCTTCATGGCCGCGAGGTTACCCTTACGTTCGGTCATTTGAATGGTGTAGACGCCCTGGCCGCCGCGATTCTGCTCCGGGTAGTCCGCGACCGGCGTGCGCTTGCCGTAGCCGCGCTCGGTGATGACGAATAGATCGCCGTTGCCGTTAGTGACTTCCATGCCCAGAACGCTCACGCCGTCCTTCAGACCGATACCGCGAACGCCGCTGGTATCGCGGCCGGTCGCACGCACCTGCTCCTCGGAGAACATGATCGCCTTGCCCGCGGTGGTGGCCAGGATAATCTTGTCGCCCTCGCGCACGCGGCGCACGTTCAGCAGCGCGTCGTCGTCACGCAGGTTGATAGCGATCAGGCCGTCGCGACGGCTGCGGTCATATGCGCTCATCACGGTCTTTTTGACCATGCCGCTCTTGGTGGCAAACATCAGGTACTCGTCGGCCGGGAACTCGCGGCAGCTGATGACGCTCGCGATCTTCTCGCCTTCCTCGAAGGGCAGCAGGTTGACGATCGCGGTACCGCGCGCCTGGCGCGTACCCACCGGCAGCTCGTGCACCTTCAGGCGATAGACCTTGCCCTTGCTCGAGAAGAACAGCACGTACTCGTGCGTGGACGCGATGAACATCTCATCGATAACGTCGTCCTCTTTGAGGTTGACGCCCGACACGCCCTTGCCACCGCGCTTCTGGGCACGGTAGGCAGCCACTGGGATACGCTTAACGTAGCCGGTGTGGGTGATGGTCACGACCATATCCTCGTCGGCGATGAGGTCCTCGACATCCAGGTCCTTCTCAACCTGGCTGATTTCGGTACGGCGCTTGTCGCCAAACTTCTTGGAGATCTCGCGCATCTCTTCCTTGATGACGCCCAGAATCTTCTCCTCGTGCGCCAGCAGGTCCTCGTAGTAGGCGATGGCGCGGCGCAGGCCGTCCAACTCTTCTTGGATCTTGTCGCGCTCCAGGCCGGTCAGGCGGCGCAGCTTCATCTCGAGGATGGCCGTGGTCTGCTCGGGCGTAAAGCCAAAGCGTTCGATCAGTCGGCTGCTGGCCTCGGAGTCGGTCTGCGAGGAGCGGATGATGCTGATGACCTCGTCGATATGGTCAAGGGCCATCAGGTAGCCCTCGAGGATATGCGCGCGGGCCTGGGCCTTCTTAAGGTCGAAGCGGGTGCGGCGGGTGACGACGTCGACCTGGTGGTCGATGTAGTGCTGCAGCATCTCGCGCAGGCTCAGGCATTTGGGAACGCCGTTGACGAGTGCCAGGTTGTTGGCGCCAAAGGTCGTCTGCAGCGAGGTGTACTTATACAGGTTGTTGAGCACGACCTGCGGAATGACGCCCTTCTTGAGCTCGATGACCAGACGGATGCCCTTCTGGTTGGACTCATCGCGCATATCCGAGATGCCCTCAATGCGCTTGTCGTTGACGAGTTGGGCGATCTTCTCCTGCAGGGTGCCCTTGTTGACCATGTAGGGAATCTCGGTAAAGACCAGGCGGCTGCGGCCGGTCTTGGTGGACTCCACATGTGCCTTGGCACGCACGGTAATGGAGCCGCGGCCGGTCTCGTAGCTCTGCTTAATGCCGGCGCTGCCCATGATGATGGCGCCGGTGGGGAAGTCCGGACCGGGCATGATCTGCATGAGCTCGTCGACGGTGGCGTCGGGGTTGTCGATCAGGTAGCAGGTGGCCTCGATCGCCTCGGTGAGGTTATGCGGGGCGATGTTGGTGGCCATGCCGACGGCGATGCCCTGGCTGCCGTTGACCAGCAGGTTGGGGAAGCGCGCAGGCAGTGCCACGGGCTCGGCGAGCGATTCGTCGTAGTTGGGCTGCCAGTCGACGGTATCCTTCTGCAAGTCACGCAGCAGTTCCATGGCGGGCTTGGCCAGGCGGCTCTCGGTGTAACGCATGGCCGCCGCGCCGTCGCCATCGATGTTGCCGAAGTTGCCGTGACCGTCGATGAGCGGCGTGCGCATGGAGAACCACTGCGCCAGGCGGACCATGGCCTCGTAGACCGCAGAGTCACCGTGCGGGTGGTACTTACCGATAACTTCGCCGACCGTCCAGGCCGACTTTTTGTGTGGGCGGTTGGGGTAGATGCCGCTCTCGTTCATCGCGTACAGGATGCGGCGGTGTACCGGCTTTAAGCCGTCGCGCACGTCCGGCAGGGCACGCGCTGTGATAACCGACATCGAATACTCGATGAACGACTGCTTCATCTCGCGACCGAACTCCGAAATCTGGAGCTGGCCGCCGTTGATGTCCTCGCCGGCCGAGGCGCCACGATCGACTTCGCCAAAGCTCTCCTCGAGCTCACCGTCGTCGTCCTCTTCCTCATCATCATCGGCATCGGGGTTATAGGCGTCCGGATCGCCGTCCTCGCCCTGCTCAGCACGGGCAAGCAGGCGCTTCAGATCATCGGGCATACCGGCATCGCCGGCCTCGTCCATACCCTCGTTATTGTTGATATCGTCTGCCACGTTACCTCCTCATGGTTTGCGTGGTCCATTAGTTCCCAACCACGGAGACGGCTTTTCCAGGTGCCGCAGATTCGCCCGAAAGAGGAGGGAAGCGTACTTGGGTACGCGACCGACGATTGAGGGCGAAGGTGCGGTGGCTGGGAAAGCCGCAGGGATTAGGCGTCTAAGAATCGTGCGTCATGTGCATGCTTCTCGATGTACTCGCGGCGATAGCCGACCTCGGAACCCATCAGCTCGCGCACGGCGCGGTCCGCCACCACGGCGTCCTCGATCGACACACGCTGCAGGATGCGGGTCTTGGGGTCCATCGTCGTCGAGGCGAGCTGCTTGGGGTCCATCTCGCCCAGGCCCTTGTAGCGCTGGACGGTATAGCCCTTGCGCTTTTTGGTGATCTTGCCGTCTTTGGCCTTGCCGTCCTCGTCGTTATCGTCGGGGTTCAGGCCCAGACTCTGGATGGTGTCGCGCAGGATCTCGTCTTCGGGCTGGCGGCCGTTGGGATACACGTAGTGAATCTTGTTGCGCACCTTAATGCCAAAGATGGGCGGGCAGGCAACATAGACGTAGCCGGCATCGATCAGCGGACGCATGTACTTGTAGAAGAACGTCAGTAGCAGGATGCGGATATGCGCACCGTCGACGTCTGCATCGGTCATGATGATGATCTTGTGGTAGCGCGCCTTGGTGATATCGAAGTCGCCGCCGTCGCCGGCACTCGTCGTGACGCCGCAACCGATCGCGGTAATCAGCGACTGGATGGTGTCACTCGAGAACGCGCGATGGTCACCAACGCGTTCGACGTTCAAAATCTTGCCGCGCAGGGGCAAAATCGCCTGGATGTCTCGGCGACGGCCGTCCTTGGCCGAACCGCCTGCCGAGTCGCCCTCTACGATGAAGAGCTCGGTCAGCTCGGCATCGCGCACCGAGCAGTCGGCGAGCTTACCGGGCAGGGACGCCGTCTCGAGCAGGCTCTTGCGGCGGGTCGCCTCGCGCGCCTTGCGGGCGGCATTGCGCGCCTTGCAGGCCTGTTGCGCCTTCTTGACGATCTCGCGAGCGGGCTTGGGATGCTCCTCGAGGTAATCGGCAAGGCCGTCGGTCACAATCTTGAGTGTGAGCGCGCGCATATAGGAGCTGCCGAGCTTGGCCTTGGTCTGGCCCTCAAACTGCGGATCGGGCAGCTTGACCGAGATAACGGCCGAAAGGCCCTCGCGCACATCGTCGCCGGTCAGGTTGGCGTCTTTTTCCTTGAGCAGGTTCTGCTTGCGCGCGTAATCGTTGATCACGCGGGTGAGCGCGGTGCGGAAGCCCTCAAGGTGCATGCCACCCTCGGGGGTGTAGATGTCGTTGGCAAACGACATGACGTTCTCGCCGTAACCGCTATTCCACTGCAGAGAAACCTCGACCTCGCCCATCTTGGTCACAGGCGCGTCCGGGTCCGATTTGCCCTCGATGTAGATGGGCTCCTTAAAGGCCTCGGGGACGTCCTTGCCCTCGTTGAGGAACTTGACGAAGTCGATGATGCCGCCCTCGTAGCAAAACTCCTCCACGTGGGGAGTCGCCTCGCGCTCGTCGGTCAGCACGATTTTGAGGTTCTTATTGAGGAACGCCGTCTCCTGCAGACGGTTGTGCAGCGTATCGAAATCGTAGATGCAGGTCTCGAAGATCTCGTCGTCGGGCCAGAAGGTGACGGTGGTGCCCGTCGAATCCGAGGTGCCCACGACCTCCATCTTCTTGACGGTCTTGCCGCGCGAGAACTCCATCTCGTAGGTGTTGCCGTCGCGACGAACCTGAACGACCACGCGCTTGGACAGTGCGTTGACGACGGAGATGCCCACGCCGTGCAGGCCGCCCGAGACCTTATAGGCCGAGTTATCGAACTTACCGCCGGCGTGCAAGATCGTCATGACGACCTCGAGCGTCGGGATCTTTTTAACAGGGTGCTCGTCGACGGGGATGCCGCGCCCGTTGTCGACGACCGTGATGGAGTTGTCGGCGTGGACCGTCACCTGGATCTCGGTGCAGAAACCGGCCATGGCCTCGTCGACGGAGTTGTCAACGATCTCCCACACCAGGTGATGCAGACCGCTGGCGCTCGTCGAGCCGATATACATGCCCGGGCGCTTACGAACGGCCTCGAGACCTTCGAGAATCTTAATCTCGCCGCCATCGTAATCGTTTTCGTTTGCCACACGTCCTCCTTCAGTCAAGAAAATGTGTACAGCCTTACTAGTTTATCGTAAAAAATACCCTCGGGAACGAGGGTATTCGGCTCTACAAGGCCACCAGATGCGATTTAAGGCTCTTTTTTGCTTTGCACGCCCTTGGCCCACTCGGCGCTGGCTCTCATGGCGTTCTCGAGGGCCTCGCGCAGTTTTTGGTCTTCGATGGGCGCCACTTGGCGCTCAATCTCGGTGCACTCGGCCTCACTTAGGTCGGCGTGCGGGGCCGGCGGGCGCTCGGTCGTCGCCGGGCGCAGGCGCTCCTTGGCGGCGGGCGGCGTGTGACCGGGCGCGGTGGTTTTGAACACCAGGCCGTCCACATGTGCACCGGCGCGCTCCATACGTGCGCGGATGATCTCGCGCAACAGCGTCATTTCCTGCGTCCACGAGGGCGAATCGAGGTACACCAGCAGCTCATTGGACTCGGGCAGGTAGCGCAGGCCCGTCACATGGCGCCCCTCGCGCGTGCCCGAGCACACCGCATTCCAGGCGCGATAGACCGCACGAGATTCCTCTGCAGCCTCAATCTGCGCGCGGCGCTCAGGCGTCGCGGCCGCCAGGATGCGCTGACGCTCTGCGTTCAAAAATCCACTGAAGGCGACCGCTTCGCTCTCGCGCTCGTAATTAGCACGTCTCACCCATGCTCACCACCTTGGCTCGATCAAGCAGGTCGTCGGTAAAATACCCCAGGTTGGTCGTGGTTATGACCGTCTGGATATCATCGCCGATCAGCCGCAGAAAAGCGCCGCGACGCTCGCCGTCGAGTTCGCTCATCACGTCGTCCAAAAGCAGCAACGGGGCGGTGCCCAGGACATCGCGAGCCACGGCCACCTCCGCCACCTTCCAGGCCAGAACCAACGTTCGCTGCTGACCTTGGCTGGCAAATGAACGGGCGGAGCGACCCGCCACGGTAAACTCAATCTCATCGCGATGCGGTCCCACCAACGTCACGCCGCGGCGAATTTCCTCGTCGGCGTGCTCATCAAGGGCAGCCAGCATGCGCTCGTACGCCCAGCCCTTCAGCTCTTCGCGATCATCGACCTGGGGCAAATCCCCCAGCGTGGACGTATAGGTCACGTTGGCAGCCTCACCGGATGCCACTTGCCCGTAGGCAGTGTGCACATGGCCCGCCAGCCGGTCGAGCAGGGCCAACCGGTGCACAAGCAGGGCCGAGCCCGCGCGGGCAATCGAATCGTTCCACGCGCCGAGCATCTCGCGACAGCACCAGGTCTCCTTGAGCAGGGCGTTACGCTGGGTCACGCAGCGTCCATAGGTGCTCGCAAGATCGGCATAACGTGCGCTCAGCTGCATGCCAAAGTCATCGAGGGCGGCGCGGCGCACACTGGCGCCTCGCTTAACCATGTCCAGATGGTCGGGGCAAAACAGCACGCTCGGCAGAGCCCCGCGCACACCGGCGGCAGAGCACCTCTTGCCGTTGCGGCTAAACGAGCGCTTACCGTCCTCCACGCTCAATCCCATATCAAGCACGCGGCCGTCGCCCTCGAGCCTCAGCTCGACCTTGCACGAGCCCACGCCGTCATGGACGAGCTCGGCTGCGGTCGGATGCCTAAACGAGGCGCCGCTCGTCAGCAGCTGCAGCGCCTCTATGAGATTGGTCTTTCCCGCCGCGTTGGGTCCCGCAAGTATCGTCACGCCCTCGTCCAGGGCAAGGCGATAACTATCGAAGCTGCGGTAGTGCGCGACGGAAAGATCGCGGGCGAACATGGTCATAGGGCGGTTGCTAGATGCGGACCGGCATAACCAGGTACAGGTAGTTGATCTTGTCGTAGGACTTGAAGATGCCCGCCTGCGAGTAGCTCTTGAGCTCCAGCGTGATCTCCTTCTCCTTGGACAGGGCATTGAGGCAGCCGAAGATGTAGTGGTAGTTGAAGGCGATGGTGCCCGACTCGCCCTCGGCCTCGACATCGATCGTCTCCTGCGCAAGGTCCTGGTCATTGGAAATGGAGGACAGGCCCATCTGCCCGTTCTCGACATCGATCTCGAACTTGACGGCGGGGTTGGCGCTCGCGATAACGGCCACGCGCTTGAGGGCGGCGTTAAAGGCGGCGACGTCGATCTTGACGCTCGTCACGCACGAATCGGGGATGAGCTGCTTGTAGTTGGGGTACATGCCCTCGATACGGCGCGACACGTAGGTGGTGTTGCCGGCCTCGAAGACGACCTGGGTGTCGGTAGCCCCGATCATGATGGTCGCCTGGCTGGCCATGATGTTCAGCGCGTCGTTAAAGGCGTCGGCCGGAACGTTGAGTTCAAAGGAGCCCTCGAGAGTCGAGGTCTCGACCTGCGTATCGCACACGGCCAAGCGGAAGGAATCGGTCGCCACCAGGCGCACGGTGTTGTTCTCGACCTTCATGTGCACGCCACCCAGAATGGGGCGGGCCTTGTCGGTCGAGGTGACGCGCCACACGCGGCCGACCATTTCGGACAAGATATCGGTCGGCAGCTCCACGGCACTCTCGATGGCATAGGCCGGAAACTCGGGGAAGTCATTGACATCGAGCGTGTTCAGGCGGAAAGAGCTCTTCTCGCAACCAATCAGCACCTGGCGCTCGGACAGCTCAAAGGTGACCGGGGCATCGGGGAGGGTCTTGGTGATATTGGAGAGCATCTTACAGGGGATAACCATCTCACCCTCTTCTTCGACATGCGCCGCGATGCGATGACGGATCGAGATGGTGTAGTTAGAGGTCTGGAATTCCAAGATGCCGTCTTGCGCCTTGACGAGCACGCCCGACAGGATGGGAAGGGTGGACGCCGAAGCGACACCCTTCATAACGACGCCGATGGCTTGTGTAAGCGAGCTCTGGCTGACGGTGAACTTCATCTTTTAATACCTTTCTTTAGATATAAATATCTTAATAATAGTAATAGCACTGACGAAACTGTTGATTACTCCCAAAGACGCAGGTCAGACCCAGAAAGAGAATCGACAGCAACCTGTGTGCAACGGGGGTGGTTTTCCACGTTCAAAACCTGCGCAAAACTTTTCACCACCGCGGGTTGGGTTTTAGACACCTTATGCCCATGGTTTCGACAAGTTTTCAACAGGTGTCTCTATTTCCCTACGAGCGCAGTGTAATTTTATCGCGCAGCGATTTGAGGTCTTCGGTGACGGTACGGTCTTCCTGGATCATCTTCTGGACCTTTTTGTAGCTCGTGCTGACGGTCGAGTGGTTGCGGTTGCCAAATTCGGCGCCCACCGCCGTGGTCGTCATCTCGCACATCTCGATGGCCAGGTAGATAGCGATATGGCGTGCTTTGGCGATATTGGCGTTGCGACGCGGGCCGATGAGCTCCTCGTGCGTCACGCCGTACTGCTCTTCGATGACGGACTGAACCGTCTGGACGTTGATCTTTTTGGCCGATGTGTCGAAGTACTGGCTGGCGATGGCGTCGATATCGTCAAAGGTGAGCTCCCCGCCCTCGCGCTCGCGGTCGCCCGCCTCGCCGGCGCAGCGCTCGCAAAAGCTCTCGAGTTCGCGGATGTTGGTGCCCGAGACCTCGGCCATGTGTTTAAAGTGCTCGTCGGTCAGGTGTCCGCCGTCGCCCCCATAGGCCGCCAGCAGCGAGTCGTCGCCTGCCTCGGGAGCGGCGACGATGGTGTTCTCGTAATAGCGCTGCAAGATCTTGTATTTCATCTCGTAGCTGGGCTCTGCGACCAGGCAGAGCATGCCGGCGTTGAAGCGGCTGGTCAGACGCTCGTCCATGCTCAGGTCCTTGGGGGCACGGTCTGCCGCGATGACGACCTTCTTGTTGTTGCGGATGAACTCGTCCATGAGCTGGAAAAAGTAATCCACGCTCGCGCGCTTGCCGATGATGTTTTGGATGTCATCGATGATGAGCACGTCCACGCCGTGGTACGCCTGCATGATGGGGGCGTTGCTCTTCTTTTGGCGGTCGAACTCGGTCATCAGGTCGTCCAGATATGCCTGGGAGTTGGCATACTTGACCTTGATCTCGGGCGACTTCTCGGCGAGCTCGTTTTTGATGGCAAGCAGCAGGTGCGTCTTGCCCAGGCCCGATTTGCCGTAGATGAACAGTGATGTGCATGTGCCGCGCTCGTCCGCGAGGGCGGCAAACTTGAGTGCCGAGCGATAGGCGTGGCTGTTTTCGGGGCCGTAGACAAAGTTCTCAAAGGTAAATTTTGAGTTCGCGGCGAGCGGGGCTCCATCCGTATTCTGCTCGGCCGGCACGGTCGGCGCCGGTATGGGTGAAGCGGGGGTCGCAGCTTGCGTGGATTTAGTCGGCGCTCCGCCCTTCATCTGGTTCATCATGCGACGAAAATCATCGGCCGAGAGCGTGTTCTTGATTGCAATGCCCGAATCCGCGCCCGCCGCTGCGTCGTGAGCGATAGGCATGTGCGTGACGGGTGCGTTCGTTGACGTCGCCGCCGCGGTCGGCAACGGTGCCATGGTTTCACGGGAAACATCGCTGTGCTGGTGCTCGATTGTCGGCACGTCGCCTGCGGAGGTCGGTGCCGCCGGGGAAGCGGCGGGAGCCGTGGCGGGCGCCGTCGCGGCAGCGGATTCCGTTGCGGCGCCTTGCGGTGCCACGATGTCGAGCGCGATCGGTGCAAAGGCGATTTCTTCCAGATAGGCCTCAATAGTCGGCTGATGCTTTTTGAGCTGCGCGATGGCAAAGCGCGAGGGGGCCTCGATCGTGAGCGTATCTTCGGTCAGGCTTATGGCCCGCGATTGCCCCAGCATGTTGATGAGGCGTGCATCTTGGCCGTCGCGCTGGCAAAAGGCGATGGCATCCCCCAGGATGATGCTTGCTTCCTCGTCCACTGTCTCTCCCGTTCTTTAGCTCTGAGCTCGCACGCGA
>DBEXMY010000216.1:0-2671 GCA_048168905.1 Collinsella sp.
CGGCCGGAGGGACCCAAACACGGCCATGCTTCTTATGTGCAGCAAAGCTAATGCTGCTAAAATATTAAGCGCTCATGTAGTTTAAACGCACGACGATAAGGAGCACCAGTGGGTAACCACTTCCGTACCTCCGGTGCGGGCGATGATGCCCCCAAGACGCAGGCAGGCGTCCAGGGCAGTCGTTTCGCCACTCCGGATTCAGAGGGCCAGCCTGTTGCTCAGGCCCCCGCTCAGCCGGCAGATCAGGCACAGCCGGCATCCGATCCCTTTGCCTACAATCCAACCAGCGATGTCGCGCTTTCCGGCACGGCGGGTTTTGAGCCCGTTCAGGCCGTGACCGCTCGCGTGGAGCAGCCTCAGGCTGGTGCCGCCACGCCGCAGCCTACCATGGCCGGCATTCCCGACCCCTTGGCCCCTGCGGCGCCGGCTCCTCAGCCTGCGCAGTCCGGTCTCTTTGCCGCTATTCCCGACCCCACGCAGCCTGCTGCCCCGGTGGTCGAGAGCGATCAGGCCGCCGAGGTCGCAAGCCTCGATAACGCGCTCAACAACCCCGATTTTACGTCGGTGTTTGCGCCCATCGATCCCCAGGCCAGCCGCAAGAAGATGGCCAAGCAGGCCGGTGTCGAGCCCGTCATCCTTATGGAGCATGTCACCAAGATCTATCCGGCACAGCCCAACAAGCCTGCACTCGACGACATCAACATCGAGATCTATCCGGGCGAGTTCGTCTTCCTGGTCGGTCACTCCGGCTCGGGTAAGACCACGCTGCTGTCGACGCTCAACCGTGACGTCAAGCCGACGAGCGGTCGCATCCTGGTTGCCGGTCAGGACCTCATGAAGATCAAGAACCGCAAGGTTCCGTTCCTGCGCCGCCAGATTGGCGCCGTGTTCCAGGACTTTAAGCTTCTGCCGCAAAAGACCGCCTACGAAAACGTGGCGTTTGCCCTGCAGTGCATCGGCAAGCCCAAGGGCGTCATTCGCAGCCAGGTGCCCGAGGTGCTGCGCCTGGTCGGTCTGGCCGATCAGATGGACTCGCTGCCCGACCAGCTTTCCGGTGGCGAGCAGCAGCGCGTTGCCGTCGCCCGTGCTATGGTCAACCGTCCGCCGCTGCTGATCTGCGACGAGCCCACGGGCAACCTCGACCCGGCGATCTCGCTGGGCATCATGAAACTGCTTGAGCGTATTAACCGCACCGGCACCACCGTGATCGTCGCCACGCACGACCGCGAGATGGTCGATAGCATGCACCGTCGCGTGATCGCCCTCGAGGGCGGCCACGTCATCCGCGACCAGGAGAGGGGAGGTTACGGCAACTATGGCACCAACTAACGTGGGCTACTCCTTCAAAGAGGCAATCAGCCACTTCTTCCGTAACTGGACTACCTCGCTCGGCGCCGTCATCACGATCTTCCTTTCGCTGTTTATCATCGGCCTGTTCATCATGGGCTCTGCGATGCTGAACTCCGTGATCGGCACCGTCGAGGATCAGGTTGTCATCAACGCGTTCATTAGCGATGACGCCGATCAGGCCGATGTTCAGGCTTTTGAGGCCGAGCTTAAGACGTGGAATAACGTCAAGTCCGTGACCTATAAGGACAAGGACGACGCGCTGGCCGAGTATACGAGCAAGATGTCGGGCAACGCCGACGCCACCATGAGCGCGCTCGATGGCCAGAACCCGCTGCCGGCTTCCTTCGCTATTGAGATGGACGATCCGTCCAAGGTCGAGAGCACGGCAAAGAAGCTCAAGAAGGATGCCGATTTCCAGAAGATCGCGGATGACGGCGACGTCAACGCGAGCGTGCTGTACGGCCAGGAGGAAGTGAGCCGCCTGTTCCAGGTGACCAACTACATCCGCATCGCCGCCGTGGTGCTCGTTGGCCTGCTGACTTTTATCGCGTTCATCTTTATCAACAACACGATTCGCCTGTCCATTACGGCGCGTCGTCGTGAGATTGCGATTATGCGTCTGGTCGGCGCCAGCAACGGCTTCATTCGTGGCCCGTTTATCACCGAGGGCGTACTGCAGGCCATTTTGGGCTCGCTGCTTTCCATCGGCGTTCTGGAGCTGCTGCGCAATCTGATGATTCCGCGTTTGCAGGAGAGCATCGGCTGGATGTCGTTTGCCCTGCCGATGCAGTACTACCTGGTGACCTATGCTGCGCTGATTCTGGTCGGCGTGATTATCGGCCTCTTTGGTTCTGCCATCGCCATGCGTCGCTACCTGCGCGTGTAGGCATGCCTGGAATTCATCCCTTCCAACGGGTCGTCTCTTATGGGGCGGCCCGTTTTTTGATCCCTAGGGGACGGCAGGAAAGCGAATCATTTGGGTAGACTCTTTGGAGTTCGCAATCGATAGTTAGGAGGCGCCATGGGGCGCAATAACAAGCATAAGCGTGGAGCTCGCAATAAGCGCGGGCCGGTGCGCAGCGAACGCCGTCCGAGCCTGACCGGGCGCGTGCAGCTCCATGAGCACAGTGCCTATGTCATAACCGAGAATGGCGACTACAAGGTCATGGGTCGCGGCAAGCGTGAGATCATGGACGGCGATACCGTTGCCGTGAGCATTAAGAATAGCCCGCATGGCGAGCGTCGCGCCGTGATCGAGGGCGTAGTTGAGCGCGCAGCCATAAGCGTGGTGGGTACGTACCAGACCGCCGGTCCGCTCGGT
>DBEXMY010000217.1:0-3390 GCA_048168905.1 Collinsella sp.
CCCCAATCTGAAGGACCGCTTTTGACGCAGCAGTTTACGATTTCCGTATCCCGACCGGATGGGACGCCCATCCCCGTCGTAGTTACCAAAAAGCGCGTCAAGAACTTCAACCTACGCGTCACACCGAGTGGTGAGGTCCACGCCAGTGCACCGCTCGGCGCCAGCCGCGAGCGCATCGAAGCGTTTGTAAAGCGCAACAGTGCCTGGATTGTCAACCGACTTGCCCAGCGTGAGCGACGTCAGGCGACGACGCGAGAGCCGCTCAGTCCCTCGTCCATCATTGCACTTTGGGGCAAGCCCATCACGGTACAGGATGCGCTCGATCACAACTTTGCATCACCCGCACCGCGACCCAAACAGGCCACCTTCGCAAGTTTTATGGGTACCGATAAATCGGACGAAGGCCCACAGACCAAGCGGCACGCAATCCTCGACGGCCTAACGTCCGATGAGCTCCAAGCCCACATCGACCAGCTCTATACGTCCGAAGTCACATCGGCGCTGCGCGATATGGTTCACGCATACGAAATCGCAATGGGTGTCGCCGTTTCTCGCGTTTCCGTACGCAGCATGAAAACGCGTTGGGGCTCATGCACTCCCAGATCCGGCGCCATTCGCATCGCACGCGAACTTGCCGCCTATCCCATCGAATGCCTCGACATGGTTGTCGCCCACGAGCTCGTCCACTTGCTCGAGCCAAGCCACAACCAGCGGTTCCACGTCCTGCTCGACACATACTGCCCCAACAATAGAGCACTGTCCCAGCGGCTCAAGCAGCCACCCATAGAGACATATTAGTACCGGTTAGCGCACGCGCTCGATCTCGACACCGCAGCTTGCCAGGGGAAGACCGACGGGCGCCCAAGGCTTATCGAGCTTGATGCGCACACCAAGCAGCGAGGGATAACGGCGCAGCAGCATCTGGGCCGTACCCTCAGCTGCCGCCTCGATGAGCTTAAACGTATGCTCGCGCAGATAGCCATCGACATCGTGGCACACCGAGCCGTAGTCAATCGAGGCGTCCAGGTTATCGTGCTCCCCCGCAGCGCGCAGGTCGGCATAGAGCACCAAGGACACGATGAACTTCTGGCCCAGCGCGTTCTCCTCGGGATACACACCATGGTTGGCAAAAACCTCAAGCCCGTCAATGACAATACGGTCGGCATGGCGCAGATCGTCATAGCTCACGTGGGGTACCGCCGTTGCGGTGGATATTTCGCCCCTTCCACGGCGGGCGAGCTCGGCACCTTCAGTCTTGGTTGCATTCTCGGGCAGTTTCTTATTGCTCATCGCGATCGTCTCCTTCGTTTAGAACCCCGACCGCGCAAACTAACTACACGCGAATCGACAGGTTCTTTTTATCATCGCTCCAGTTGCAAGCATTGCGCGCGGGGCATGCAAAGCAGGCGCGCGACGCTTTATCGGCCGCATAGAGCAGACGCTCAAGCGGTTGGCTGTTCACGCGCAGCTTTCGATGGCCCAGAATGGCCGTCTTAATGGCTGCGGCATCGGCCGGCTCAAACGCCACATCATCGGGCATGCCGCCGAGAATCGCATCAGCGACGCGTTCGCTTGCAACATCATGGGATATACCCGATTCATACTGTTCATCTTTGCCGATATCGTGAAGAAGTGCCGTGGCGTAGATGACCTCGCGGTCAAATTCGAGCTGTTCCTCGAGATTCTTGATCCACATAATGCGAGCGACATCGAGCAGATGGTCAATACCGTGGCGGCAGAAGATGCGCCCCGATTCCAACTGCGCAATGTTGCCCAGGTGCCGCCGAAACAGCCCGTTGGCACAAATGTAATCAATGCGAGGCATGGCATCAAAGGGGGCCAGGCCCGAAGCCATGAAGCCGCGACGCGGCGTCCCCTCATCGGTCTTCGATGTAAAGTCATTGACGACCCTCATGCTAACGGCCCAGCATCCTAAAGAACCGCTCCTCGAGCGACGGATCGGTCTCAAAGACGCCGCGGCGAGCGAGCGTCACGGTCTTGGTGCCAGGCTTTTGCACGCCGCGCATGGTCATGCACATATGCTCAGCCTCCATGAGCACAATCGCTCCCTGGGGAGCGAGATACTCCATGAGGGCATCGGCAACCTGTGCGCACAGCTGCTCCTGCAGCTGCAGACGACGGGCGTAGACCTCAACCGTGCGGGCAAGCTTAGAGAGCCCTGCGACACGGCCGTTGGGGATATAACCAATGGCGGCCTTGCCATAAAACGGCAGCAGATGGTGCTCGCACAGCGAGTAAAACGTAATGTCGCGCTCGATAACCAAGTCGTTCGAAGCGACGGCAAAAGTTTTGGACAGGTGCTCCTCGGCACTCTGGTCCATACCGCCGGCAATCTCGCCATACATACGGGCAACGCGCGCCGGGGTCTCCAGCAGGCCCTCACGAGTTGGGTCCTCGCCTATGCCCTCAAGCAACAGCTTAATGGCGGCCTCGACTTTTTCCTGATCGACCATCTGGGCCTCACTTTTCCGATTTTGCGTTCGCGCTATGGTACCACGCCCTTTGGCATCGGCCACAAGCTACATAGTATGGGTCGAATAGACTGGATCGTCCCGCCAAAGTTCAACCGCATCACAAAGCGCAACACCCTCGCGCTCAGCACGGTCGCGCGTAGCGTTCATATCGATCACACGCTGGTTACTCGAGCCTCTAAAACGCAATGAGATATCGTACAGATCCTGAACAAACGGGCCGTCCACCAACATGTCGAGGCAGGCCAGGATACGGTTCGTCACCTCGGTATGATGACGGCCACCCGGCATAAGCTCCTCGAGCACGTCGCCGGTAAAGCACCAAATGGTCTTGCCCGACCCCGCGGGATAGGCCGCACGCACGCGTTCGATAAAGTCAACAAGCCCCACCTGATTCTCGGGCTCCATAGGCTCGCCGCCCAGAATCGTCAGGCCATCGATAAAGGGATGGTCGAGGCTCTCGATAATCTTGTCCTCGACGGCACGATCGAACGTTTCACCCGCGGCAAAGTCCCACGCGACGGAGTTAAAGCAATTCTTGCACCCGCGACGGCACCCGCTCACAAACAGAGAAGTACGAACGCCTTCCCCATCAGCAATGTCGAAATACTTAATGTTCGCGTAGTTCATAGGTAACTCTCCCGGGAGGCCGGGACATATCATCCCGTCCTCAAACATTCTCGGCCTTCGGCCTGCGAAACTGCGGGCGGGACGATATGTCCCGGCCTCATGCAAAGGGCAACTCAATGAACGAAACGAACATCGAGTATAGGGTTCGAGGTCTAATAAAAACTGGGTTGCGGCTCAACCGCCATCGCAAGTAAATCGCAGCTGCAGCTCGAATTATTTCCGCTAAGAACTTCGAGGAGTGAGCAGACCGCGAACCGCATCTCCGCTA
>DBEXMY010000218.1:0-2374 GCA_048168905.1 Collinsella sp.
TGGAAACAAACGATCCCCGCATCGACGCGCCGATCCCCAGCTCATGTACTCCCCCAGTCTTTTTAGCCCCGTCCCAAAAAGACTGGTTACAATTACGTGCAGCATACAAACACCGGGAGGGATCGTGGCAAAAAAGCCTCAGCACGCTCAGAACAACCAGCGCAGTCAGCAGGGCAAACAGGGCCAGCAGCAAAAGCGCGGCGGTAAGGCGCAGGCCACGGTCGCCCGCACCAAGCATTCCCAAGCGACGCCCGCCCGCCCCTGGCGACCGGGCCGCGATAAGTTCCTCCCCGTCAGCCGCGCCGACATGGATGCGCGTGGCTGGGACCAGTGCGACTTTGTCTACATCTGCGGCGACGCCTACGTGGACCATCCCAGCTTTGGCATGGCCATCGTCAGCCGCGTACTCGACGCGCACGGCTACAAGGTGGGCATCATCTGCCAGCCCGACTGGACCGACCCCGCCAGCATTACCGCGCTCGGCGAGCCGCGCCTGGGCTTTTTGGTCAGTGCCGGCAACATGGACTCCATGGTCAACCACTATTCGGTGACCAAACACCGCCGCCACACCGACGCCTATACCCCCGGTGGCGAGGAGGGGCGCCGTCCCAACCGAGCCGTCACGGTCTACGGCAACCTCATCCGCCAGACGTTTAAGGACGCCCCCATCATCATCGGCGGCATCGAGGCAAGCCTGCGCCGCCTGGCCCACTACGACTACTGGCAGGATAAGCTCAAGCGCTCGGTGCTGCTCGACTCGGGCGCCGACATCCTCATCTACGGCATGGGCGAGCACGCGATTGTCGAGATTGCCGACGCGCTCGACGCGGGGCTGCCCATCGATCAGATCACCTATATCAACGGCACCGTCTACCGCACAGGCTCGCTCGACGAGGTCTACGACTACGACCTGCTACCCAGCTGGGACGACCTTACCGCCGACAAGCTCAACTACGCACGCAGCTTTAACGTGCAACAGCAGAATATGGACCCCATCACCGGACATCGCCTGGTAGAGCCCTATCCCAACAGCGTCTATGTGGTGCAGAACCCGCCGTCGGCGACGTTGACGACCGATGAGATGGACGAGGTGGCCGAGCTCCCCTACGCACGCGATTGGCATCCCGACTACGATGCCGCGGGCGGCGTGCCGGCCTTTGCCGAGATCAAGTTTTCAATCAGCTCCAACCGCGGGTGCTTTGGTGAATGCTCGTTTTGCGCCCTCACCTTCCACCAAGGTCGCGTGTTGCAGATGCGCAGCCACGACTCGATCATGCGCGAGGCAGAGCTGCTCACGCGCGATCCCGAGTTTAAGGGCTACATCAACGACGTAGGCGGACCGACGGCCAACTTTAGCCGTCCCGCCTGCGACAAGCAGATCAAGCACGGCGTGTGCAAGAACAAGCGCTGTCTGTGGCCGAGCGTGTGCAAGAACATGGTGGTCGACGAAAGCGGCTACACGCAGCTGTTGCGCGACCTGCGCCAGCTGCCGGGCGTCAAAAAGGTCTTCGTGCGCAGCGGCATCCGTTTTGACTACACCATGGCCGATGCCTCGGACGAGTTTTTACGCGAGCTGCTGGAACACCATGTCTCGGGCCAGCTGCGCGTAGCGCCCGAGCACGTGAGCGACGCGGTGCTGTCCGTGATGGGCAAGCCGAGCCGAGCTGTCTACGACGCATTCTGCCGTAAATTTGAACGCTTGAATCGCGAATACGGACTCAAGCAGTACGTGGTGCCGTATCTGATCTCGAGCCACCCTGGTTCAACCATGAAGGAAGCCGTGGACCTTGCCGAAGCCGTGCGCGACATGGGCTACATGCCCGAGCAGGTACAGGACTTCTACCCCACCCCGTCCACCATGTCGACCTGCATGTACTACACCGGTGTAGATCCGCGCACCATGCAGCCGATCTACGTGGCGCGCGACCCGCATGAGAAGGCCATGCAGCGCGCGCTCATCCAGTATCGCAAGCCCGAGAACTACAAGCTGGTGCGCGAGGCGCTAGAGAAGGCCGGGCGTCGTGATCTGATCGGCTATACCAAGCATTGCCTGATTCGCCCCGTGCCGCCACGCCCGGGCGAGACGTCTGCCGGCGGTGGGCATGGCACCGGCAAGAAGGGCGGCAAGGCCCACGGTGGCGCCGCCGGCAAGGGGCCCAAGGGCAGCAAGGGTCACGGCGGTATGTCCCGCGCGCAGAACACTGCCGGTCGCAATCGCGCGGCACAGGGGCGTCAGGGCGCCAACGGAGGCGGCAGACGCAACTAGCGCGGCGAGGCGGCATGCCGCCGTTGGCGACACGACACGCCCCACCAATAAAATGCCGCTCGCTGGGGCGTCGCAGAACGATTCCCCGGCGAGCGGCCGATTAATATT
>DBEXMY010000219.1:0-1840 GCA_048168905.1 Collinsella sp.
CGCGAGGTTAACAGCGGCAAGATCGATACCCTGTCCGGCCGCACCATTGTAGTGGGCGGCGGCAACGTGGCCATCGACGTTGCCCGCAACGCCTGCCGTCTGGGCTCTGAGCATGTTGAGATGTTCTGCCTGGAGAGCGAGGCCCAGATGCCCGCCAGCGAGGAGGAGCGTCGCGAGGCCGTTGAGGACGGCGCTCACATCAGCTGCGGCTGGGGCCCCAAGGAGATTCACCTGGACGAGGCCGGTCGTGTGTGCGGTATCACCTTCAAGCGCTGCACGCGCGTCTTTGACGACGAGGGCCGTTTTGCGCCCGAGTACGACGAGAACGATCTGCGCCGTGTCGATGCCGACCGTGTCGTCATGTCGATTGGCCAGTCCATTGTGTGGGGCGACCTGCTGGCTGGCTCCAAGGTGGAGCTCGGCCGCGGCCAGGGTGCCCTTGCCGATCCCCAGACTTACCAGACCGCCGAACCCGACATCTTTGTGGGCGGCGACGTCTACACCGGCCCCAGCTTTGCCATCGACGCTATCGCCGCCGGCCACGAGGCCGCGGTGTCCATCCATCGCTTTGTGCAGCCGGGCTCCACGCTCACCATCGGCCGCAATCAGCGCCGCTACACCGCGCTCGACCGCGACGACGTTGTGCTCGAGAGCTACGACAACGCGAGCCGCGAGGTTGCGCATGTGGACCGCGAACGCGAGAAGGCTGCGCCGTTTAGCGAGTATGTTGAGACCTTTACCGAGGAGCAGGTGCGCGCCGAGACCGCCCGCTGCCTGGGCTGCGGCGCCTCGATCGTCGACCCTAACAAGTGCATCGGCTGCGGCCTGTGCACCACCAAGTGCGCGTTTGACGCTATCCATCTGTATCGCGACCGCCCCGAGTGCTCCACGATGGTCAAATACGAGCAAAAGCTCCCAAGCCTGGGCAAGTACGCGCTCAAGCGCGCCATCAAGATTAAGTTCGGTCGCAAGTAAGTAGCCATAACGGGAACGGCGGAAGAAAAAGTGCATGAATTGGGGATCGTCTATCACATCATTCGCGATGTCGAGAACGTGGCGCGCGCCAATGGCGTGCGTCGCGTTTCGAGCGTCACGCTGCTGCTGGGCGAGGTCTCGGGCGTCGTTCCCGACTTGCTACTCGACGCTTGGCGCTGGGCAGCAGATAAAAAGCCTATCGCGCAGGGCGCGGAGCTTATCGTGGAGCCCGTCGAGGCCGTGACACATTGCGAGGCGTGCGGCCGCGACTACGCGACGGTCGAGCACGGCAAGACCTGTCCCCATTGCGGTAGCGGCGAGACATACCTGCTGCAGGGCCAAGAGGTCATGATCAAACAGATCGAGACCCCCGACGAGGACCCGGCAGACGCTGCTCCTGACGGCCTCTCCGACGTCCCCGACGCCGTCGACGCCGCCAACCCCCTCTACATCGCCTAGGATTCCCTATAAGTTGCGGTGAAATAGTTCCTAAATTCAGCCTTCTGGCTCTTAAACAAGAACTATTCCACCGCAACTATTTTGAGTGGTTTCATAGACCATAAGTCACGAAAATAGTCAAGCCATGTCTGTTTAAACAAAATAGCGGCAGTACAAGCGCATTCGCGCTTGCCTAAAATCGATATTAATGAACAGCCTGCTTGTATCTGTAAAATGCATGGCTTGATGAGCGACGCCTTGTCGTGTAATGAGTCAAAAAGCAGTAACGTAATCAACTTGTAACAAACCTAGACGTTTAAACAAATAATCCAACCTTTTGCGGATTTAGCTATAATTACACAAACCAAACAGCTATACTCCTTTCATGTCGTGGAGGAAATACGTAGACAAAAAGGAGGTTATGTGA
>DBEXMY010000220.1:0-2897 GCA_048168905.1 Collinsella sp.
CTGTACTATGGCCGAGCTTGAGTCCCAACCACTGTCTGCCGAGGAGCGCGCCGAGTTGGAAGAGCTCCGCGCCGAGAAGGCTCGTCGCGAGGCCCAGGAAGAGGCGCGCCGCGAGCGTGAGGAGCTGGCCGCTCTGCGTGCCGAGCGCGAGAAGGCCGAGGAGGCCGCTGCGAAGGTTGCATCCGATCCTGCGCCCGCGCCCAAGCCCGCCGCCGCGAAGCCCGCGTCCACCGCACCCAAACCCCAGCCCAAAAGAGCCGCTCACCCCAAGCCCGTCGAGCCCAAACCGAGCCGTGACGAGATGACCTTTGCCCAGCGCATGGTCACCTCCAAGGAGCCTACGGCCGAGGGCGAGATCCCCGGCATGGCTCCGGCTCAAAAAATCATCATCGTGCTCGCCCTCATCGCGTTTATCGTCTTTATGGTTTACACGATCACGGGCAGCATGGGTCTGCACTAACCTGTTCGCGCCGGGCTCCGTGCCCGTACGCCCGCCTCGTCCAACCATCAACCTCTGCACAACACATCCGAAAGGTCGCCCCATGGCTTTGACCGACATCTCGCATCCTACCGACATCGCAATGCTCACCGATCTGTACGAGCTCACTATGGCCCAGGGCCTGTGGGAGAGCGGCAAGGCCAACGAGCAGGGTTGTTTTACGGCGTTTTACCGCGACCATCCCTTTGGCAGCGCGTATGCCGTCATGTGCGGCACCGCCGAGCTGCCCGAGCTTGTCGAGAACCTGTGCTTTACGCCCGAGGACATCGACTATCTAGCTTCGCTCCAGGCTCCTGCCGGCGGCGCGATGTTTAAGCCTGCATTCCTCGACTACCTGCGCAACTTCCGTGCGCACGTGAATATCGACGCCGTGCCCGAGGGCGAGCTCGTATTTCCGCGCGAGCCTATGGTGCGTGTCACCGGCCCGGCGCTGGAGTGCCAGCTGCTCGAGACCGCGCTGCTCAACATCGTCGGCTTCCAGACGCTTGTTGCCACCAAGACGGCACGCGTGGTGTTGGCGGCGGACGGCCGTCCCGTGGCCGAGTTCGGCCTGCGTCGTGCCCAGGGTCCCGATGGCGGCTTGGCTGTTGCGCGCGCAAGCTATGTGGCCGGCTGCTCGTCCACGTCTAACGTGCTTGCAGGGCGCCGTTACGACATTCCCGTCTTTGGCACACACGCGCACAGCTGGGTGATGAGCTTCGATTCCGAGCTCGAGGCCTTCCGTGCGTTTGCCAAGTCGAGCCCCAAGAACTGCACGCTGCTCATTGACACGTACGACGTGCGTGAGGGCTGCGAGCATGCCATTACGGTTGCCAAGGAGATGGAGGCGGCGGGCGAGCGCCTGTCGGCTATTCGCATTGACTCAGGCGACCTGGCCAAGCTCTCAAAGTATGTCCGCGGCCGTTTTGACGCCGAGGGCCTGCCCTATGTGGGGATTTCGGTCTCCAACGACCTTGACGAGTACACGATTCAGTCGCTGCTCGACCAGGGCGCGCCCATCGATAGCTTTGGCGTGGGTACCAAGCTCGCGACCTGCTACGATCAGCCGGCGCTGGGCGGCGTGTACAAGCTTTCGGCCCGCCGCGCGAGCGAGACGGACCCGTGGACGCCGGTGGTGAAGCTCTCCGAGCAGCCTTACAAGCGCACGATTCCGGGCGTGCAGCGTGTGCGCCGCTATTACGACGGCTTTGGCGGCCCGGTCTGCGACATGATCTATGACGAGGATCATCTGGCGGGGGAGGGCGCCGCGCGCGGCAATACCCTCGTGGCCGTGAACGATGCCGCCCTGGTGACCGATGTATCCGAGCTTGAGTATCGCGAGCTGCTGGTGCCGATCGTACGCGATGGCAGTGCGGTAGCCCCGCGCGAGAGCATCGAGGACGCACGCGAGCGCTGTGCTTGGGCAATCGATCATCTGGACGCGGCTTTCAAGCGCTTCCTGTATCCGCAGACCTACGTGGTGGGCATGGAACAGGGCTTGGCCCAGGTGCGCGACGAGCTCGTGCGCAAGAACATGGCCGCGGCTTCGGCCTTCCCCTGGGCAAAATGATCCGAAGGGGACGGAGGAAAACGGATCATTTTCGTCCGTCCCGCACCGGGTGCCCCGGCTGCTCCAGCTCGCCCGCCTGCTCAACACTCGATTGGTTTGACGTATGACGACTTCTTATAAAACGATGGTGGTAAAGATCGGCTCGTCCACGGTGGTGGGTGCCGACGGTAAGGTCAACCGCGCGTTTATCGGTGGCCTGGCCGATCAGGCCGCGGCCCTGCGCAAGCTCGGCTGGCGCTTGGTCGTGGTGAGCTCCGGCGCCATTGCCTGTGGCTATCCCGTTCTGGGTTTCGACCGCAAACCGGTTGGCGATCTGCCGAGCCTGCAGGCCTGCGCCTCGGCCGGCCAGTGCATCATCTCGTCGGCCTACGACGAGGAGTTCCATGCGCGCGACCTACTCACCTCGCTCGTGCTGCTCACGCGCCATGACACGGCGCGCCGTACGTCCTACCTGCACGCGCGCGACGCCCTGCTGCGTCTGGTGGAGCTGGGCGTGGTGCCGGTCGTCAACGAAAACGACACCGTCACCGTCGACGAGATTAAGTTCGGCGACAACGACACGCTGGCGGCGCTCGTGAGCTGCCTGGTTTCCGCCGACCTGTGCGTGACGCTCTCGGACATCGACGGCCTCTACACCGCCAATCCGCACGAGGATCCGACGGCCGAGTTTGTCCCGGTTGTGCATAAGATCGATGCCAAGATCATTGCCTCGGCGGGTGATTCTTCGACCTCGGTGGGTACGGGCGGCATGATCACCAAGATTCGCGCGAGCCGCATTTTGATGACGGCCGGCATTCAGAGCGTGATTTGCTCGGGCGAGGAGCCCGATGCGCTCGTGCGCCTGGCCCG
>DBEXMY010000221.1:0-15620 GCA_048168905.1 Collinsella sp.
CAAGGTCAAAGGCGGCACCATGATCCTCCTGGTCGACTAGATCGAAAAAAGCTTCGGCGCGCGCGTCCTCTTTAGCGGCGCGTCCTTCCAGATCAACCCCGGCGAGCGCTTCGCGCTCGTGGGACCCAACGGCGCTGGCAAAACCACCATGCTCAAGATCATCATGGGCATCGACAGCCCCGACGCCGGCCAGGTCCAGTACGCCAAGGATTGCCAGGTGGGCTACCTCGAGCAAGAAACCAACCTGGAGCAAAAGGACACCACCATCCTTGCCGAGGTCATGGCGGCCGCCAAGGAAATTCGCCGCATGGGCGAGCGCGCCAACGAGCTGCAGGCCCAAATCACCGAGCTCTCGGAGCAGGGCAAGGACGTCGACGCGCTTCTTAACGAGTACGGCCAGGTCCAGGACCGCTTTGAACACCTGGGCGGCTACGAGCTCGAGAGCAACGCCCGCAAGATCCTGTCCGGCCTCGGCTTTAAGGTCACCGACTTTGAGCGCCCGTGCTCCGAGTTCTCGGGCGGCTGGCAGATGCGCATCGCGCTTGCCAAGCTCTTCCTGCGCCACCCCGATCTGCTGATGCTGGACGAGCCCACCAACCACCTGGACCTCGAAAGCGTCCAGTGGCTGCGCGGCTTTATCGCGAACTACGACGGCGCCGTCCTCATCGTCAGCCACGACCGCGCCTTCATGGACGCCTGCGTCGACCACGTCGCCGCCCTCGAAAACCGCCGCGTAACCACCTACACCGGCAACTACAGCAGCTACCTCAAGCAGCGCGAGGACAACCTGGAGCAGATGCGCGCCAAGCGTGCTGCCCAGGAGCGCGATATCGCCCACATGCAGGTCTTCGTCGACAAGTTCCGCTACAAGCCCACCAAGGCCGCCCAGGCCCAGGAGCGCATCCGCAAGATCGAGCAGATCAAAAAGGAGCTCGTCATCCTGCCCGAGGGCCACAAGCACATCGACTTTAAGTTCCCCGACCCGCCGCGCTCGGGCGACATGGTCGTGGGCCTGGAGGGCGTATCCAAGTCCTACGGCAACAAGCACATCTACAGCGACATCGACCTCAAGCTCTACCGCGGCGAGCACCTGGCGCTCGTCGGCCCTAACGGCGCCGGCAAGTCCACCCTCATGAAGATCCTCGCCGGCTTGGAGCCGCCCACCACCGGCACGCGCGACCTGGGCACTAACGTGGGCGTGGCCTATTACGCCCAGCACGCGCTCGAGGGCATGACCGAATCGAACACCGTCCTGCAAGAGATCGACACCGTCACGCCCAAGTTGACCGTGCCTCAGCAGCGCAGTCTGCTGGGCGCCTTCCTGTTTAGCGACAACGATTCCATCGAAAAGCAGGTACGCGTCCTCTCCGGCGGCGAAAAGGCGCGCTTGGCGCTCGCCAAGATGCTCGTGGCGCCCGAGGCGCTCCTGTGCCTGGACGAGCCCACCAACCACCTGGATATCGACTCGGTGGACATGCTCGAGAACGCTCTGCAAAACTTCCCTGGTACCATCGTGCTGATCAGCCACGACGAGCATCTGGTGCGCGCCGTGGCCAACCGCGTCATCGACATCCGCGACGGCAAGGTCACGGTCTACGACGGCGACTACGACTACTACCTCTACAAGCGCGAGGACCTCGCAGCCCGCGCCGCCGCCGAATCGGCAGGGGAGAGCGCGCCTGCCGCGGCCAAGTCCACCAAAGCCAGCGCCGCCCAGGTCGACACCCCCGCCGCAGCGCCTAAGCCGGCCGAGGGCAAAAAGACCAAGGAGCAAAAGCGCGCCGAGGCCCAGGCCCGCGCTGCGCTCAACAAAAAGCTCAAGGGCGTGCGCAACCAGCTCAAGAAGATCGAGGCGGAGCTCGACAAAAAGCGTGCCCGCTATGACGAGCTTATGGAATTGATGGCAAGCGAAGAGCTTTATGCCGATCAGGACAAGTTCAACGCCGCGCTGGGGGAATATAACGGGCTTAAGCAAGAGCTGCCCAAGCTCGAGGACGAATGGCTGGAGCTTTCCACCCAGATCGAAGAGGAGACCGCGCGTGAACTCTCGTAAGGCCGCTGCCGTGGCGATGAGCATCATCGCCATCACGTGCCGTATCTGCGCCATCTTTATGAGCGCGATGACCGTACTGCTGTGCTTTAGCGGCCTCACCGCCAAGCTGCAGATCGTGGGCTTTGTCGTTGAACTTTCGCGTGCACTGCCGAGCGCCATCGCCGGCTACGGCGTCATCACCTCACCCTTTGGCGGCGTGTTCCGCCTGGATTACGCCATCGTGGCCGTCATCCTGTTTGTGGCAGATTACCTGCTCACGCGCGCTTCGCGCCGCGTCCGCTAGGGGAGTGCCATGTCCAGCAGCTACCTCATGAACCTGCTTGCCAGCGCCGTTGCCGTCATCGTTGGCATCGTGATCCACGAGAGCGCGCACGCCGCCGCGGCCTGGGCGCTCGGCGACAAAACGGCTCGCTCGCGTGGCCGCGTCTCGCTCAACCCGCTCAACCATATCGACCCGTTTGGCACCATCATCTTGCCGCTGCTCATGCTCGCCGCAGGCGGTCCCGTGTTCGCCTTCGCCAAGCCCGTGCCCGTCTATCTCAACAACCTCAAGCACCCCAAGCGCGACGAGGTCCTGGTGAGCGTAGCCGGCCCCACATCGAATATCGCACTCGCGTGCCTCGCGGCCGCCCTCATGCACGTAACGTACGGCAATCTCTACGCCAGCATGTCCTTTGCCGTGGCGTCCCAAATTATGAACTTCGGCGCCACGTTTATCGTGGTCAACCTGTCGCTCGCGTTCTTTAACCTCATTCCGATTCCGCCGCTTGATGGCTCGTCGATCATCGTGCCCTTCCTCAAGGGCAAGGCGCTCAACAACTATTACCGCCTGCAGCAATACGCTATGCCCATACTCATCCTGGTTCTATACCTGCTGCCTATGTGGACCGGCATCGATGTAATCGGCCGCTATTTCGACGTTACCGTGTATCCGCTTGCTGAGCAGCTGCTCAACTTCGCAATCGCCGGCATCTAAGGTAAACTTACAGGTCGTCCGTGTAAAACGGTCGCAGCATGCACCCAAACCGCGCCGCGAAGGCGCCGTCAAAGGAGGTCGAAGATGTCGTATCGCGTGTCGACGAAGGTCTACAGCGGACCGTTCGACCTGCTGCTGCAGCTGGTAACCCGCCAAAAAGTAGATATCGGCGCCATCTCCATCAGCGAGGTGGCCGAGCAGTACCTTGCCGAGGCCGAGCGCATCGAGGCGCTGGACCTGGACGTAGCAAGCGACTTTTTGCTGGTCGCGGCAACCCTTTTGGACATCAAGGCTGCCTCTCTGGTGCCGCAGGAGGCCCCGCGCAAAGTCGATGACGACGATGACGAGTTCGACGAAGACCTTGAGGAGCTCAGCACGCTTGACGGCGACGCGCTGCGTGAGGTCCTGATTCAGCGCCTGATTGCCTACAAGCAGTTTAAAGGCGCGGCTGCGGCCCTCGGTGCGCGCATGCAGGCCGAAAGCCGCATGCATCCGCGCGTGGCCGGCCCCGACCCCGAGTTCCTAGGCCTTATGCCCGACTACCTTGCCGGCATCACGCTGCGCGGTCTCGCCGTCATCTGTGCCGACCTGGACGGCAAGCGCCAGACCTTCCTGCTGGAGGCCGAGCACGTGGCGCCGCATCGCGTACCGCTCGACCTGACGGTGGCCTCAGTCGACCGCTTTACCATGGCGCACCAAACCTGCACCTTCCGCGAGCTACTGGACGGCGATGCCACCACCGAGCAGCTCGTCGTCACCTTCCTGGCCATGCTTGAGCTTGCCAAGCGCGGCTCGCTCACGCTGAGCCAAGACGAGATCTTCGGAACCATCCGCATCAACCGAGTCGAGGGGGCCGAGGCGTACGTGCCCGGCGATGGCCCCGAGCTCACCGAATAGGAGCCGCAACCATGTCAACCCTTTCCACGCTGGAGGCAAACAGCCTCAAAGGCACCCTCGAGGCGCTGCTGCTGGTGTCGAGCGACCCGGTGAGTGCGCCCGCGCTGGCCGGCGCACTGGATATCGCCCCCGGCGAGTGCGCGTCGCTGCTCGCCGAGCTCAAGGTTGAGTACGAGGAGACCAACCGCGGCTTTCAGCTGCGAGAAGTCGCCGGCGGCTGGCGGCTGTTTACGCACCCCGCCTACCACGACGTGGTCGAGGCCTATGTTCTGAGCTGGGACACGCAAAAGCTGTCGCAGGCGGCGCTCGAAACCCTGGCCGTGATCGCCTACCACCAGCCCGTGACGCGCGAGGTGGTCAAGGGCATCCGCGGCGTCAACTCCGATGGCGTCATCGCGTCGCTCGTTGACAAGGGTCTGGTGCGCGAGCTCGGCCGTGACCCCCAGCGCGGTCAGGCCATCATCTACGGCACGACCAACGCCTTCTTGGAAAAGTTCGGTCTGCGCTCCACCCGCGATCTGCCCGATCTGGAGCAGTTTGCCCCCGACGAGCAGTCGCGTCAGTTTATCCGCGAGCGTCTGAGCGGCCGCAGTATTCAGTCCACGCTCGAGGAGCAAGCCGAGGACCTGGACGAAGAGCGCGAACTGCTCGATACCGATGTTGAAGATGTTGAGGCAGTCGAGGACTTGGAGACCCTGGTCGTCGACGAGACCTCGGAGGATTTGCATGACGAGGACTAACGAAGTAGGGGAGACGCGCACCGTCGCTGCGGCGCCTAACGCGGATACGCACAAGTCCGACGCCCAGCACGTCTACCCGCACACCATGCGCCTGCAGCGCTTTTTGGCGCGCGCGGGTGTGGCGAGCCGCCGCGGTTCGGAGGACCTGATGACCGCTGGTCGTGTGACGGTAAACGGCGAGGTCGCGACCGAGCTGGGAACCAAGGTCGATGTCGACCGCGACCGTATCGAGGTCGACGGCATGCCGGTCAAGCTCAACCAGGGCGCCGTGTACCTGATGCTCTACAAGCCGACTGGCTACCTCACCACCATGAGCGACCCGCAGGAGCGCCCCTGTGTGGCGGACCTGATTCCCCGCGACCGCTTTCCGGGACTCTTCCCGGTGGGCCGCCTGGACCGCGACACCACGGGCCTTTTGCTCTTTACCACCGACGGCGACCTGTCTCAGGACCTGCTGCACCCCAGCAAGCACGTCTACAAGACCTACCAGACACTCGTGGACGGGCAGCTAACCGACCTCGATCTAGAACCGCTCCGTCGCGGCATCGAGCTCGACGACGGCCTCTGCCAGCCGGCAATCTGCCGCGTCATCACTGCACGCGAGGCCGAGGCCGTGGCTCCCCAGGGCGTCAAGCCCGGCACCACCGCCGTGGAGGTCATCATCCGCGAGGGCCGCAAGAATCAGGTTAAGCGCATGCTGAGCAAGATCCACCACCCGGTGATCCGCCTGCACCGCTGTAACTTTGCCGGCCTGGAGCTCAAGGATGTGGCCAAGGGTTCGTGGCGCGAGCTCACCGACCGCGAGGTACAGATCCTCAAGGCCGGTGGCATCCCGCCCAAGCAGGCCAGCTCCAAGCGCAACAGCGGCAAGCCCCAGGACACGCCCGCCAGCCGCACGCGTCACCACGGCAGCCACGGCTCCGCACCCAAGCGCAACACCTATCGCGAGCGCTACACGGGCTAGGCAACAAGCCGCGCCCCAACGCCCGCGAACCATACCAGCACGTCAACCATCGAAAGGAAGCATTGCATGATCGTCGCCATCGACGGCCCCGCCGGTTCCGGCAAGTCCACCATCGCCAAGGAGATCGCCCGCCAGCTGGGCTTTAACAAGCTCGACACGGGCGCCATGTATCGCGCCGTCACCTTCGCCGCGCTCGACCGCGGCATCGATCTAGACGACGAGGCGGCAATCGACGCCCTCGCCAAGCAGATCGAGATCCGCTTTACCAACGGCACCGGCGAGGACACGCGCCTGACCATCGACGACCAGGACGCTTCGGCCGCCATCCGCACCCCGCAGGTCGACGCCAACGTGTCCAAGGTCTCTGCCTATCCGGGCGTGCGCGCCGCCATGCTCATCCATCAGCGCCGTGCCGCCGAAGACCGCGATATCGTGGCCGAGGGTCGCGACATCGGAACCGTCGTGTTCCCTAACGCGCAGGTCAAGGTCTTCCTGACCGCCGACCCGCGCGAGCGCGCCCGCCGCCGCGTGCTGCAGCGTCACCAAAACGACGCCCAGCCGCTCACGTCCGAGCAGCTCGAAGCCGAGGTCAATGAGACGCTCGACGCCCTTAAGCAGCGCGACAAGCTCGACAGTAGCCGCGAGGTCGCCCCGCTCGTGCCCGCCGAGGACGCCGTGCACGTCGACTCCACCGCCCACACCATCGACGAGGTCGTCTCGATAATCGAGGACCTCATCAACCAAAGGAGGTAGCCCATGCGCCTGTTTAAGCAGACGCCAGAGGACTATTACAACGCCCCCTACGCCGAGTTCCCGGCGCTCATCCGCGGCACCGTCGTCGTGGTTATGGCCATCCTTTGGGCCTTCTCCAAGCTCATGTGGCGCTGGAAGGTCGAGGATGCCGATCTGCTGTTTGAGCGCCAGGACGGCCGCGGCAGCGTGGTCATCTGCAACCACACCTCGATGGCCGAGCTCCTGGCTGTAGAGACGGCACTGTTCTTTGGCGGTCGCCGCATTCGTCCCATCTTTAAGTCAGAGTTCGCCAAGAGCAAGATTGTGCGCTGGGCCTTTAGCCGCGTTGGCGGCATCCCCGTGGAGCGTGGTACTGCCGATATGAAGTGCTTGCGCGCCGCTCAGCATGCGCTGCAGCGCGGCGAGGACGTCCTGATCTTCCCCGAGGGCACGCGCATCCGCTCGCGCGAGATCAAGCCCGAGGTCCACGGCGGTTTTGCGCTCATCGCCCAGATGGGAAAGGCACCTGTGAACCCGCTCGCCATCTGCGGCTGGTCCGACATCACGCCCGCGGGCAAAAAGCTCATGCGTCCCAAGAAGTGCTGGATCCGCGCCGGCAAGGCCGTCTCGCTTTCTGACGCACCGGCCGGGCTTAAGCGCACGGAGCGCCTGGAATGGTTTGAGTCCGAGGCCATGAGCCGCGTCTACGCCATGCGAGACGATCTGTGCGCCGAGCATCCGGGCAGGTTCTAGCCATGAGCGAGAACGTGACGAACACCTCCGCGACTGCGTCCAACCAGGCAATCGCGCCTACCATCGAGATCGCCGCCCACGCCGGCACTTGCTATGGCGTACAGCGTGCGCTCGATATGGCGCTGGCCGCCGCGCCGCAGGCAGGGGAGTGCACTCAGGTCCATACCTTGGGTCCGCTCATCCATAACCCCATCGTGGTGCGCGAGCTTGATGAGGCAGGCGTCGGTCTGGCCGACACCTTGGACGACGCCACATCCGGCACCGTGATTATCCGCGCCCACGGCGTGGTGCCGCAGGTCATTGACGCCGCTCGCGAGCGCGGCCTTACCGTGGTCGACGCCACCTGCCCCTACGTGAAGAAGGTTCATGTGGCGGCCGAGCGCCTGGTGCGCGAAGGCTACCACGTGGTGGTCGTAGGCGAGCCGGGGCATCCCGAGGTCGAGGGCATCCTAGGCCACGCCGGCAATGATGCGCAGGTCGTGAGCTGTGCCGCCGACGCCGACGCGCTGCCGGTCAAGGGCAAGGTGGGCCTCGTCGTGCAGACCACCCAGACCGCGCAGAACCTCGCCGAGGTCGTGGCTGCCATCACCCCGCGCGTGCAGGAGCTGCGTGTGATCAACACCATCTGCGCCGCCACGAGTGAGCGTCAACAGGCAGCAGCCACACTTGCCAACCGCTGCGACTGCATGGTCGTGGTGGGCGGCAAGAACTCGGGCAACACCCGCCGCCTGGCGCAGATTTGCGCAGACGCCTGCGAGCGCACGTATCACATCGAGGAAGCTTCCGAGCTCCAGGCCGCTTGGTTTGCCGAGGCGCGCCACATCGGCATCACCGCCGGAGCCTCCACCCCGCAAGAACACATCGAGCGCGCCGTCGAGCGCATCAAGGAGCTTTGCCGCTAACCATGGACCAGACCGTACCCGCATACGCCGCCGAGGTGGCCGATTACGGGCGCAGCCGCGACCCCGAGCCGGGTGTGGGCGCGCTCGTTAAAAACGTGCGTCCCGAATCGCCCGCATGGGATGTGGGTATCGAGCCGGGCATGCGCGTGCTCACGGTCAACGGCGAGCAGCTCACCGACATGATCGTGTGGCTCTGGGAGGCCGACGACGACAGCGTCGAACTCGAGGTTTTCGACCCGCGCGACAACAGCGTCACCCCCGTCGAGCTCGACCGCTTCCCGGGAGAGGACTGGGGCCTTGAATTCGATGGTCCCATCTTCGACGGCATGCGTACCTGTGTGAATGCCTGCGTGTTCTGCTTTATGACTATGCTGCCCAAGGGCGGCCGCTCCACGCTCTATATTCGCGACGACGACTATCGCCTAAGCTTTTTGCAGGGCAACTTCGTCACGCTTACGAACCTCACCGACGAGGACGTGCAAAACGTCATCCAACGCAACATGAGCCCCATGAACGTGTCGGTCCACGCCGTGAGCCCCGATGTCCGCCGACGCATGATGGGCCGCAACGCCCAGCGCGGCATGGATGTGCTCGAGGCCATCATGGCCGCCGGCATCGAGATTCACGCGCAGATCGTGTTGTGCCCCGGCATGAACGACGGCGAGGAGCTGGAAAAGACCCTGCGCTTTTGCGAGGAGCACGAGCAAATCACAAGCCTGGGCATTGTGCCGCTTGGTTTTACCAAGCATCAGAACCGTTTTAGCTGGTCCTACAGCGACAAGCCCGAGCTAGCGCGCGAGACCATTGCCATGATCCGACCGTTCCAGGACCGCGCCTATGAGCGCTTTGGCCGCCACACCTTTCAGATGAGCGACGAGTTCTATCTGGACGCCGGCATCGATCCTCCCGAGGCAGACTTTTACGACGGTTACCCGCAGTACTACGACGGCATCGGCATGATCCGCTCATATCTGGACGAGACCGACGACGTGCTGGCTACCGACGCCGAGCGTCTGGCCCGCGTCCGCGCTGGCATTGCCGAGCGCAACCAGAACCTGCTGTGCCTCTCGGGCGCCAGCGCACGCGACACGGTGGCCCGCTTTGTGGAGTCGCCGCATGGTCTCGCCGGCACTGTCACGGCCATCAAGAACCGCTACTTTGGCGGCAACGTGGACGTGACCGGCCTCATCGTCGCGTGTGACATTCTGGAGCAGCTGCCGCAGGACCTCTCTGGGGTTATGCTCTTTGTGCCTAAGCTCATGTTCAACGCTGACGGCATGACGCTTGACGAGTATCATCGTGACGATTTACTCGCAAGCCTTACCAGTCGCGGCGCCGAGGTTCATGTGGTGTCGACCATGCCGCATGAGCTGCTCGATACCCTGGAACACATCCTTGGCATTGTGCCCGCAGACTCTAACACTTCCACTGACCCTACCCATTAAAGGAGAGCAGATGAAACCTATCGTCGCCGTCGTCGGACGCCCCAACGTGGGCAAGTCCACGCTCGTTAACCGCCTGGCCCAGACCTCGGACGCCATCGTCCACGAGTCCCGCGGCGTCACGCGCGACCGCTCGTATCACACGGCCGATTGGAACGGCCGCGAGTTCACCATCGTCGACACGGGCGGTATCGAGCCGCTCAAGAGCGATGACGTCTTCGCCACGTCCATTCGCGACCAGGCCCTCGCCGCCGCCGAGGAAGCCGCCGTCATCCTGTTTGTGGTCGACGGCCGCACCGGCGTTACCGAGGAGGACGAGTCGGTCGCTCGCATGCTCAAGCGCTGCGACAAGCCGGTCTTTCTGCTGGTGAACAAGCTCGACAACCCCGATCGCGAGAACGACAGCATCTGGGAGTTCTATTCGCTCGGCATCGGCGAGCCCACGCCGCTCTCGGCCCTGCACGGCCACGGCACGGGCGACCTGCTCGACGATATCGTGGCCCTGCTTCCCGAGGAAGAGGACGAAGTCGCCGACGAGTTCCCCGACGCGCTGAACGTCGCCATCATCGGCCGCCCCAACGCCGGTAAGTCTTCGCTGTTCAACCGCATCCTGGGCGCCGACCGCTCCATCGTGTCCAACATTGCCGGCACCACGCGCGACGCCATCGACACGGTCGTCGAGCGCAACGGCAAGCACTACCGCATGGTCGACACTGCGGGCATCCGCAAGAAGAGCACCGTGTACGAGAACATCGAGTACTACTCCATGGTCCGCGGCCTGCGCGCCATCGACCGCGCCGACGTAGCGTTGCTCGTCGTCGACGCCTCCGTGGGCGTCACCGAGCAGGACCAGAAGGTCATGGGCTTGGCCATCGAGCGCGGCTGCGCCATCGTTGTGCTGCTCAACAAGTGGGATCTGCTCGACGACGACCGTAAGCGTGAGGCCTGCATGGAGACCATCGACCGCCGTCTGGGCGTCATGGCTCCCTGGGCCCAGTACCTGCGCATCTCTGCCCTGACCGGCCGCAGCGTCGAGAAGATCTGGGCGATGGTAGACGCTGCCGAGAAGACGCGCTCGCAGAAGATTAGCACCTCACGCCTCAACACGTTCCTCACCGACCTGCGCGAGTTCGGTCATACCGTGGTGGACGGCAAGCGCCGCCTGCGTATGCACTACGTGACCCAGACGGGCGTCAACCCGCCGACGTTCACGTTCTTCGTCAACCACAGCGACCTGGTCAACGACACCTACCAGCGCTATGTGGAGAACCGTATGCGCTCGACCTTCGACTTTGCCGGCACGCCCATTCGACTCTTCTTTAGGAAGAAGGAGCAAAAGGATGCTTAGTCCGATTCTGCTGACCGCCATCTGCGCCGTGGTCTCGTTCTTTATCGGGGCGATTCCGTTTGGACTGATCCTGGGCCGCGTGTTCAACCACACCGACATTCGCAAGGCTGGCTCCGGCAACATCGGCACCACCAACGCACTGCGCGTGGCCGGCCCCAAGGTGGCCGCGCTCACGCTGCTGCTCGACTGCCTTAAGGGCGCCATCTGCGTCCTTATCGCGCGTCCGCTCATTGCCGACTTGGGCTATGGCTTCCCCGTGAGCATTATGGCCCCCGGTGCCGCCGGCGACTGGATGCTCGGCGTCATCTGCCTGGCAGCCGTGTGGGGCCATATCTTCTCGCCCTACCTCAACTTCCATGGCGGCAAGGGCATCGCAGTTGGTCTGGGCGTCATCCTCGCCTGGTACTGGCCTATTGGCCTGTCGCTGCTGGGCATGTTTATCGTGGCCGTCGCCATCACCAAGTTTGTGTCGGTGGGCTCGCTTGCCGCGGCCATCGGTCTTCCCATCGCTGCCTGCGCGGTCTTTCCGTACAGCAGCCTCGGACTTAAGTTTTGCATGGCGCTGATCGGCATTACTGTGGTGTGGGCCCATCGTGCGAACATCAAAAAGCTCATGACGGGTAAGGAGTCCAAGCTCTCGTTTACCAAGCGCGTCACCGAGCCCGACGATAAGTAGGAGAGAGTCATGAATGTTGCGCTGATTGGCTCCGGCTCCTGGGGAACCGCCGTCGCGGGCCTTGCCGCCGCGCGGGCCGAGCGCGTGACCATGTGGGCCCACAGCGAGCAGACGGCCGCCGGTATTAACGGCGAGCACCGAAACCCTCGCTATCTGGTGGGCTACGAGCTGCCGGACAACGTGGTGGCAACGACCGAGCTCGCCCAGGCGCTCGACGGTGCCGATGCGATCATCTTTGCCGTGCCTTCGACGCACCTGCGCGACGTCTGCCACCAGGCGGCGCCGTACATCGCGGACGAGACGCCGGTTCTGTGCCTCACCAAGGGCATTGAGCCCGAGTCCGGCCTGCTCATGAGCGAGGTCATCGCCAGCGAGATCGGCAACGAGTCGCGCGTGGCGGCGCTCTCGGGCCCCAACCATGCTGAGGAAATCTGCCGCGGCGGACTTTCTGCCGCCGTCATCGCAAGCAAAGATCCGCAGATAGGGGAGACCTTTAAGGACCTGCTCCTATCCACGGCCTTCCGCATCTACCTGTCGCAGGACATGACCGGCGTCGAGGTTTGCGGTGCCATGAAAAACGTTATCGCCATCGTGTGCGGCATCTCCGCCGGCACCGGTGCCGGCGACAAAAACCGTGCCCGTATCATGACGCGCGGCCTGGCCGAGATCAGCCGTCTGGTGCACGCCCGCGGCGGTCAAGCTATGACCTGCATGGGACTCGCCGGCATGGGCGACCTCATTGCCACCTGCACCTCGGAGCATTCGCGCAACCGCACCTTTGGATACGAGTTTGCCCACGGCGTGTCACTCAACGAGTATCAGACGCGCACGCATATGGTGGTCGAAGGCGCCGTCGCGGCCCGCAGCGTCAGCGAACTCGCCCGTTCACTGGGCGTAGACATTCCGCTCACCTTTGCCGTGGAGCAAACGCTCTACAACGGTGTTACTTTGGATAGGGCGCTCGAGATTCTTACCGACCGCGTACCCTCCCAAGAGTTCTACGGACTCACCGACTAACGCAGAAAGGCTTCCACCATGGGTTCCATCAAAATCGCTCCGTCCGTCCTTTCGGCCGACATGGCCAACCTCAAGGGCGAGCTCGACAAAATCGCCTGCGCCGACTACGTGCACTTCGACGTTATGGACGGTCACTTTACCGGCAACCTCACCTTTGGCGTTGACATCCTCAAGGCCGTCAAGCGCTCCACCGACGTGCCGGTCGACGCGCACCTGATGGTGTCGAATCCCGACGAGACGGTCGATTGGTATGCCGATGCCGGTGCCGATATGATCACCGTGCACTACGAGGCCTCCACGCACCTGCACCGCACGCTCACGCATCTGCAGCAGCGCGGCGTCAAGGCCGGTGTGGTGCTCAACCCCGCCACGCCCGTCTGCGTGCTCGATAGCATCATCGACATTGTTGACATGGTGCTGCTCATGAGCGTGAACCCCGGCTTTGGCGGCCAGAGCTTTATCCCGGGCACTCTGCATAAGCTCCACGAGCTCAAAGCCATGTGCGAGCGCCACGGCGTGTCGCCCCTCATCGAGGTCGACGGCGGTATTTCTTCCAAGAACATTGCCGAGGTCGTCAAGGCAGGCGCCAACGTGCTCGTGGCCGGCTCCGCCGTATTTAAGTCCGAAGATCCCGCTGCCGAGGTTGCGCTGCTGCAGAAGCTGGGCAACGAGGCCGCACAGGAGGCATAAACCCTTATGACCGCAGGTCAAAACCGCATACCCGTGAATCTTGACTACGCCGCCTCGACGCCTATGCGCGCCGAGGCGCTCCTTGCGCAGCGCGAGTACGACGACAGCGAGCTTGCCGGCGTCAACCCCAACTCGCTGCACTCGCTTGGCCGCAAGGCCGCCGCACGCCTGGAAGTCGCCCGTCGCGAGATCGCCCGTAGCTTTGGCGCACGCGTTCGCCCGTCCGAGATCATCCTTACCAACGGCGGCACCGAAGCCAACCAGCTGGCGCTGCTCGGTCTTGCCGAGGGCGCTCGTCAGCGCGATCGCATGCGTAACCGCGTGATCGTATCTGCCATCGAGCACGATTCGATTCTGGACAACCTCCCGCTGCTGCGTGCCGCCGGCTTTACCGTCGACCTGGTGCAGCCCTGCCGCGCGGGCTACATTGAGCCTGCCGCGCTTGTCGAGCTGCTAGGCGACGACGTGGCGCTCGTGAGCATCATGGTTGCCAACAACGAGACCGGCGTGGTGCAGCCCATCCGCGAGCTTGCCGCGGCCGCGCATACCGTGGGCGCCCTGTTCCACACCGATGCCATCCAGGGGTATCTGCACATTCCGCTCGATGCCGCCGAGCTGGGCGTCGATGCCATGTCCGTCGCCGCCCATAAAATTGGCGGTCCTGTGGCATCCGGCGCGCTTTACGTTAAGACCCGCACGCCACTGCGCCCCCGCATTTTTGGCGGCGGACAGGAAGCCGGACGTCGCGCGGGCACGCAGGACCTGCGTACACAGCTGGCTTTTGCCGCCGCCGCCCGCACGCTGGCGCCCCATGTGGCCCAGGAGCGCACAACGCTACAGGCCTTATCCGATAAGCTCTACGCCACGCTTACGGCCCATCCTCGCATTCACGCCACGATGGGCGACTACGCGCAGGCCGATCGTCTGCCGGGTATGGTTTCGATCTACATTGACGGCATGGACTCCGAGGAGCTCATCATCAAGCTCGACGCCGCCGGCTTTGAGGTATCGGCAGGCTCGGCATGCTCGAGCGGCAGTATGGACCACAGCCACGTTTTGAGCGCGATGGGCATCGGTCGCGAGCAGGCATAGGGCGCACTGCGCATTTCCTTTGATGACCGCGTGAATCCGAGCGATCTGGACGAGTTCGCCCAGACGCTGCTTTCGATCGTGGGTGCCGCATGATCGTCGCCGAGCTTGAGCGCGCGCTGCTGGCACGCTATCCCAAAGCGGACGCCGAGGGCTGGGATCACGTAGGACTCTCCGTTGGCGATCCGGCCGCGGAGATCACCGGCGTTGCCTGCGCACTCGATGCGACCGAGGCTAATGTTCGCCGCGCCCAAGAAGCCGGCGCCAACGTGCTGCTGACGCATCATCCCATATACATCAAGGCACCCGAGGCCTTTTGCCCGGCGGATGCCACACGACCCCAGTGCAGCGCGGCCCTCTACGAAGCTGCCCGCTGCGGGGTGAGCATTATCTCGCTCCACACCAACCTGGACCGCTCGCAAGAAGCCCGCATCTGCCTGAGCGAGCTGCTGGGTGCCGCACCCGTGAGCTCACTGGAGCACGTGGACGACCCCGAGACCACCGGCCTGGGCGCGCTTGCAACGCTCAACGACCCGTGCACGCTGCGCGATCTTGCCACCCGTGCTGCCACGGCCTTCGGCAGCGACCCGCGTGCGTGGGGCGAAGCCGAGCACGCATGCCGTACCGTCGCTATTTTAGGCGGCTCCCTGGGCGACTTTGGAGAGCTCGCCATCGCCGCGGGCGCAGATGTCATCGTAACCGGCGAGGCGGGCTACCACGTGGCGCAAGACCTTGCCTTGCGCGGGCTGCCGGTGATCTTGCTCGGCCACGACCGCTCTGAGGAGCCGTTCGTTGATATATTGATGAACTCTGCAGTTGACGCCGGGGTCAACCCCCGTCATGCGATTAAAATACTGAACCCTTGCCAATGGTGGACTGTGACAAAAGGAGAGAACTTATGAGCGCCGGCGCTACGCTACTCAAGCTGCAACAGATCGATTTGGAGCTCGCCCGCAACAAGAGCGAACTTGCCAATATGCCGGAGCTCAAGGAGCTCGCTTCCAAGCGCAAGACCTATGTGAAGCTCAAGTCCGAGATGACCAAGCTCTACGCCCAGCGCAAGGATCTGGACATTGAGCTCGACGATCTCAACACCACCGAGATTCAGACCAATAACGCCATCGAAGCTGCCAAGAAGCGCCACGTCGACGGCTCCGACTACCGCGAGGTTCAGGACCTGGAGAATGAACTCGCCACCCTGGCCAAGCGTCTGGACAAGATTGAGCACACCCGCAAGGATGTCGTCATCGCCCATAAGGAGGCGCTCGACCGCGAGGCCCGTGCGCAGGCAATCATCGCCAAGTTTGAGGAGGGCGTGAAGGCCGATACCAAGGCCGCGCG
>DBEXMY010000222.1:0-2254 GCA_048168905.1 Collinsella sp.
CCCGTTGTCAACGCTTCGAAGAAGCGAGACAACGGGGGCCTTCATGCGCGAGGACGTTTTGGAAACTAAGTACGGGACCCGCCCAAACCGTCCGGTGGGATCAGAGTACCCTTGCTGTTACTCTGCTTTGCCCACAGAGTTGAGGTTGGTCATGCGGATCTTAACCAGCTCGGTGATCTCACGCATGCCCTCCTTGGCCGGCTTCTTGGGATCGAAGCAGGCGGGGTTCTCGGCCATGTAGGCCATGAAGCCCTTGGTGTAGGCCTGACGCAGCTCGGTGGCGTAGTTAACCTTGCAGATGCCGTTCTTCACAGCCTCGGCAACCTGCTCATCGGGCACACCGGAGGTGCCGTGCAGGACCAGCGGCACGTCGACGGCGTCGCGGATGGCCTTGACCACGGACTGCTCGATGTGCGGATCGCTCGTGTACACACCGTGGCTGGTGCCAACGCCAATTGCGAGGGAGGTGCAGCCGGTACGCTCGACGAACTCCTTGGCCTCGGCCGGATCGGTGTAGGGGCTCTCGCCCTCAACCGCGGGACCGTCGTCCTCCTTGCCGCCAACCTTACCGAGCTCAGCCTCGACGGGCACGCCCATGGCGCGGCCAGCGTCGGCGACGGACTTGGTCAGGGCGATGTTGTCCTCGAAAGACTCGTGCGAACCGTCAATCATGACAGAGGTGTAGCCAGTGCGGAAAGCCTGCATGCAGCGGTCATAGCCATCGCCGTGATCGAGGTGCAGAGCGACGGGCACGGAAGCGCGCTCGGCGGCAGCCTTGACCATGCCGTAGAAGTAGTCCAGACCAGCGGTCTTGATGGTGCCCGGGGTGGTCTGCATGATGACGGGGGACTTGGTCTCCTCGGCAGCAGCCAGAACGGCCATAACAAACTCGAGGTTCTCAACGTTGAACGCGCCGACGGCGTAGTGGCCGGCCTGAGCGTCCTTGAGCATCTTTTCGGTGGTAACAAGTGCCATGAGCGTTTGCTCCTCTCCCTCGCCCGCATCTGGACATCGGGCGTAGTTGTTCACAAGGCGTTTTACCTTGCGTTTTACTGCGCTCATTGTATGAAATTCAGCGGCTTTGCACGTGTGAGATATTGAGCCCATGCAGGTCAATACCGTCGTTTTTGAAAAGTAAACGGAAGGAATTGGAGCCGTGTGGGCTTGTTCGATATTGAATTTTGTGCGTTCAGCGTCTGTCTTTTATAGAAAAGATAAGTAATCGAAAGGTGTTTTCTTACTTAAAAAGAAAATGAACGAAAATAGACTCAACACAATTCCTGCAAATTTCAGACGATGATGGAGCAGATATGGCCCATGCAATAACCCGAGCTTTCGCCGATGAGCGTCGTGCCGCCATCATGGAGATGCTCGAGCATAACGCCTCGGTGCAGGTGGCAGAAATCGCCCAGACCTTTGGCGTTTCCTCCGTTACCGCCCGCGCCGACCTGGACGCGCTCGCCGAAGCAGGCAAGCTACGCCGCACGCATGGCGGCGCCGTATCGCTCCACAAACGCCTAACCGTCTCCACGCAGGATCGCCGCATCAACGTCAATGTCGCCGCCAAGCAGGCCATCGCGCAAAGCGCCATCGAGCTCGTCAATGACGGCGACACGCTGCTCGTCGATTCGGGCACCACGGCACTCGAGTTCGTCCGGCTCCTCGATCAGCGCGACGGCATCACCGTTATCACGGCCGACATCACCATTGCCGATTATATCGACGAGAGCATGCCCTCGGTCGATGTCGTCATGCTGGGCGGGGCGCTGCGCAAAGGTCATCGCTATCTGTACGGCCCACTTACCATGCAGGCGCTCCAAATGGTCCACGCCGACCTTGCCGTCATGTGCCCCGGCGCTTTTGTTCCCGGCTGCGGCTTTACGACCGACTTTCCGCAGATGGCCGAGACCAAAGCGGCTATGGTCGGTGCCGCCCGTCAAAGCGTCGCCCTCATGGACGCCAGCAAGGTCAACGGACGCGGCATGTACCGTTTTGCCGAGCTTGCCGACGTCGACACCATCGTGATGGATAGCGACCCCGATACCGCCGTCGCCACCTCAATCGCCGAAACCACTGACAGCGCACGTCCAGCCCTCATCATCGCCACCAGCTAAAATCAAAACCACCCCTAAAAGGGGTGGTTTGCTCTTAGGGTATAACCCTTGGATTTCCGGCACGCGTCTAAAGGCGCCGGCCCTCACGGGGTTCGGGCCGCACTGCAGATTGACCCGTGACGGGCCGGTCAAACCGGCGC
>DBEXMY010000223.1:0-2240 GCA_048168905.1 Collinsella sp.
ACGGCCTGTGCACAATCGATAAAAACATCATGGAACACATCAGTATGGCATCGGACAAAACGTTTTGCCCCACCAGTTGGCGAATTACCGCGCCGCCGTCACATATCAAACGCCAAAATGTGCGAGACTGTCTTGTGCAATTGTGTCGGCCGAGGGAGCGCCGACGCTCGATTCGCATGGAGTAACCCACAACGATGCTGCTTACGCAAACGACAACGCCCGAGGACATCAAGGCTCTTAATCGTGCCGAGCTCCCGCAGCTCTGCGACGAGATTCGCCACGCCATCCTCGAAAGCTCCGCCGCCGTCGGCGGGCACGTTGCCCCCAACCTGGGCGTCGTTGAGCTTACGGTCGCGCTCCATCGCGTATTTAACTCCCCCATCGACAAGATTGTCTTTGACGTTTCGCACCAGACCTACGCCCACAAGGCGCTGACCGGGCGCGCGTACACTTATATCGATCCGGAGCGTTATGGTGAGGCTTCTGGCTTTGCCAATCCCGACGAGTCCGAGCACGACCTGTTCGCCATGGGGCACACCTCCACGTCGGTGAGCCTGGGCTGCGGCCTGGCGCACGCTCGTGACCTGGCGGGCGATACGTACAACGTCATCACCATCATTGGCGACGGCTCGCTTTCGGGCGGCCTGGCGTTTGAGGGCTTTAACAATGCCGCCGAACTCGATCGCAACCTGATCATCATCGTCAACGATAACGACCAGTCCATTGCCGAGAACCATGGCGGCCTGTATCGCAATCTGGCCGAGCTGCGCGCCAGCAACGGCACCTGCGAGCGCAACGTTTTCCGCGCGATGGGGCTCGACTACCGCTATCTGGACGCCGGTAACGATGTGTTGGCCCTCGTCGACGCGCTGCAGGAACTGCGCAATATCGATCACCCCATCGTGCTGCACGTCTCCACCGCCAAGGGCAAGGGCTTTGAGCCGGCCCAGAGCGACCCCGAACGCTGGCACCACGTGGGTCCGTTTGACATGGCGACTGGGCGCAAGCTCTGCCCGGGCCATCCGAGCGAGCCCGCGCCGCGCACCTATGCTGACATTACGGGCGAGGCGCTCAGCGCCGCCATCGAGCGCGATCCACAGGTCGTTGGCATCACGGCCGCCACGCCCTACATTATGGGCTTTACACCCGAGCTTCGCTCTGCCGCCGGCAAACAGTTCGTCGACGTGGGCATTGCCGAGGAGCACGCCGTGACCTTTGCCACCGCGCTTGCGCGCTCGGGCGCCAAGCCAGTCTTTGGTGTGTACGGCACGTTTTTACAGCGCGCCTACGACGAGCTGTGGCACGACCTGTGCCTCAACGACGCCCCGGCGACCATCCTGGTATTTGGCGCGTCAATCTTTGGCACCACGTCCGAGACGCACCTCTCGTTCTTTGATATTTCCATGCTGGGCGGTCTTCCCAACATGCACTACTTGGCGCCGGCCTGCATGGAGGAATATCTGTCCATGCTGAGCTGGTCGCTCGACCACCGCGAGCATCCCGTGGCGATCCGCGTACCGGGCATTGGCCTGGTTAGCCGCCCCGACCTTGCGCCTGCCGAAAACGCCGACTACAGCGCCGTTCGCTACAACGTGGTGCGTCAGGGCCGCGACGTTGCCGTGCTCGCGCTTGGCGATTTCTTTGAGCTGGGCGAGCGCGTGGCAAACCGCTTGGCTGCCGAGTACGGTATCGAGGCCACGCTCGTCAACCCGCGCTTTGCAACCGAGCTTGACCGTGAGTTCCTCGACAGCCTTGCCGCCGAGCATCGCGTTGTCGTCACCCTCGAGGACGGCATCTTGGACGGCGGCTGGGGCGAGCGCGTGGCATGCTATCTGGCATGCACGCCGTTGCGCACGCGCACCTTCGGCATCGCCAAGGGCTTCCCCGACCGCTACGACCCCAACGAACTGCTCGCTCAAAACGGCATGACGGTCGAGAATATGGCCGCCGAAGCCGCAAGACTACTCAACGAGTAAGAAAACCTCCGCAAGGAAAGCACCCCTGCGGAAGTTTTTGCTTTCGCGACGCGATTATCTCGATCCGTAACATCTATGGCCCGAATTCTCGTCTAACTGTTACAGATCGAGACAAGACGTCTTAGTCCCCGACCTTTGTCTCAATCTGTAACAGATAGAGACCTTTTGCCCGTCCAGATGTTACAGATCGAGACAGTCGAATCCCCCTGAAGAGAAAATCTCAATCTGTAACAGTTACTCGGCAAAAACGGCTGCAGATGTTAC
>DBEXMY010000224.1:0-2323 GCA_048168905.1 Collinsella sp.
GAGCCGGCGCTGTACGGTTGCGGCTTTAAATATGGCAGGTGCCTGACGTGCATGGCCATTGGCGGCGCCGTCGGAGGCCTTGTTGCGGCCGTGGGCCACGTTACGGCCTATACCATCGGCATGACGAATGTCCTTATGGTCATTGGCTTTGCCACGGGCGGCATCTCGAACCTGCTGTGGTGCTGCGCTGCCGGCGGTGTGGCATTTGCGGTGTCTGCGGCGCTGAGCTACTGCTTTGGCGTGGTGCCGGCGAAGGGACAGACGACGGGGGACGGAGCCGATTCACCCGAAACCTCGAAGAGCGTGGCCGAAGTAAGCGCGTAAACCTGTGCGACACAAGGACGATTCCTTTGCCATATTCCAAGGCCGTGGCCCGTGTGGGTTGCGGCCTTTTGTATCTTGAGGACAAAGTGGCTACACTACAATCCGTTTGAGCAATAGATATATAGGTAGTACCGTGGGGGCGGATGTAGATGGTCGAGTGGATAGTTAAGCGCGCGCAGGGCGATCGTGCGCGTGTGGGCACGTTAGCGGGCATGGTGTGTATTGTCGCCAATGTTGCGCTTTGTGCTGCGAAGGGCGCAATTGGCGTGCTGTCGGGATCGGTTTCGATTGTGGCGGATGCCATGAACAACCTGTCCGATGCCAGCTCGAATATCGTGAGTGTGCTGGGCTTTAAGCTGGCGAGCAAGCCGGCCGACCCCGAGCATCCTTACGGCCACGGTCGCTACGAGTATCTCTCGGGATTGGTCGTGGCGGCGCTCGTGCTGCTGATTGGCGTTGAGCTGGTGAAGTCCTCGGTTGAGCGCGTCATTCACCCCGAACCTGTCGAGTTCTCGCTTGCCCTGGTGGCAGTTCTCGTGCTTTCGATGGTTGTTAAGCTGTGGATGGCGGCCCTCAACCAAAAGCTCGGCGATCGCATTGAGTCCGAGACGCTGCATGCGACCGCGCAAGATTCCAAGAACGATGTCCTTGCCACGGGCGCCGTGCTGGCATGTGCAATTGTTTCGCAGGTGACGCACATCAATCTTGACGCATGGGTTGGCCTTGCCGTTGGCGCCTATATTGGCTGGAGCGGCTTTGAACTTATTCAAGATACGGTGAGCCCGCTTTTGGGTCAGTCGCCCGATCCTAAGCTGGTCAAGCACATTCGAGACAAGATCATGAGCTATCCCGGCGTTTTGGGCGTTCACGATTTGATGGTTCACGACTACGGCCCGGGCAGGAAGTTCGCAAGCGCGCATGCCGAGATGGCGGCCGAGGTCAGTCCGCTGGAAAGTCACGACACGCTCGATAACATTGAGCAGTCGTTTAGGGACGAGGACGGCATGATCGTCACGCTCCATTACGATCCCATCGTGACCGACGATCCAAAGGTGGCGAGCATGCGCCTGCGTATCAACGCAATGGCTCAGGAGATCGATAACCGCCTCTCGATTCACGACCTTCGCTGCGTGCCGGGTCCCACGCACACCAACGTGATCTTTGACTGCGTGCGTCCCTCGGATCTGCAGATGAGTGCCGAAGACGTAAAGCACGCGCTGGCACAACGGGTCGAATCGGAATATCCCAAGTCGATTGCCAAGATTACGATCGACGAAGACTACGTAGGACATACCCACGAGTAGGGCTGTGCCGGCAAAGCAGGTTATGCAGAAGGGGAGAGCATGAAGAAACTGTATCTACTCCGCCACGGTCAGACGGAGTTCAACGTCAAAAAGCTGGTCCAGGGCCGCTGCGATTCTCCGCTCACCGATCTGGGCCGCCAGCAGGCACGGGCGGCAACCGCATGGCTCAAGGCCCACGGCGTCGTTCCCGACAAAGTGGTCTCATCACCCTTAGGCCGAGCCATGGACACCGCTAGTCTCGTTGCATGCGAGCTCCTCGGCCCGGACGCGGCAGTCGAGCCCTGCGAAGGCATCATCGAGCGCTGCTACGGCACCTTCGAAGAAGGTCCCCACGATGCCCTTCCCACCGACGTCTGGGATCCGGGCGAGGACTTGGTCCCTTACGGAGGAGAAGGAAGCCGCGCGCTGCAAGAACGCATGGTGGGCACCCTCACCAATCTCATGGGAGCCGAGGGCATCGAAACCCTCCTAGCAGTAAGCCACGGCAGCGCCAGCCGCCAATTCATCAAGGCTGCAGCCCCAGAGGGCTTCGAGCTCCCAACAAAACTCCCCAACTGCGCCATCATGATCTTCAATTTCGATGAGGCAAAGCCACAAGCAGAAGGCGAGCCAATGCAATGCAAGTTCACCCTCCAGCAAATAGTGGACCCCCAACAAAGTCATTAGCCTGAGCGAGCAAGGTTTAGCAGACATCA
>DBEXMY010000225.1:0-7459 GCA_048168905.1 Collinsella sp.
AAAGAGAATATAAACCTTAATAAACTCGCGTATCGCACGGACGCGGGTTATTAATGGGTTGTAGGCCTTTTACAGAAAGGATTCCAGCAATGTCTAAGCCTCTTGGCAAGCCCGATCGTATTGTCGTCGCCCTTGGCGGCAACGCCCTCGGCAACAACCCCGTCGAGCAGATCGAGGCCGTGAGCAACACCGCCCACGCTCTCCTCGGTCTCATCGAGCAGGGCAACGAGATCATCATCACCCACGGCAACGGCCCGCAGGTCGGCATGATCCAGAACGCCTTCGCCGCCGCCCACGACGCCATCGGCACCCCCGAGATGCCGCTGCCCGAGTGCGGCGCCATGTCCCAGGGCTACATCGGTTATCACCTGCAGCAGGGCATCGGCCGCGAGATGCACAAGCGCTATAAGCGCTGGCACGCCGCCACCGTCGTCACCCAGATCGAGTGCGATCCCGACGACCCCGCGTTCAAGAACCCGACCAAGCCGATCGGCCCCTTCTACACCGAGGAGCAGGCCAAGGAGTTCATGGCCGAGGATCCCTCCAAGGTCTTCGTCGAGGATTCCGGCCGCGGCTGGCGTCGCGTCGTCGCTTCCCCCGATCCCAAGAAGATCGTCGAGGCTGACTCCATCCTCAACCTGCTCGACAACGAGTTCATCGTCATCGCCTGCGGTGGCGGCGGCATCCCCGTCGTCCGCGACTACGAGAACAAGGGCTGCTACAAGGGCGTTCCCGCCGTCATCGACAAGGACCTGGGCGGCGAGCTGCTGGCCGAGGACTGCGATGCCGACGTTCTGTTCCTGCTGACCGCCGTTGAGCATGTCGCCATCAACTTTGGCAAGCCCAACCAGGAGGAGCTCGAGGACCTCACCGCCGACGAGGCCGAGCGCCTGGCCGACGAGGGCCAGTTCGGCAAGGGTTCCATGGAGCCCAAGGTCCGCGCTGCCATCAAGTTCGCACGTTCCCGCAAGGGCCGCACCTGCATCATCGGCGCTCTGGACAAGGCCGCCGAGACCATGGCCGGCCTCTCCGGTACCCGCATCCACGAGTAGTCTCTACTCTGTTGCCTCTCTCGTGGGCGCCAGGCAAGGCGCCCACAAACTAGCCTCTCTTCATGAGCCCCGCAGTCCGCTCCGACTGCGGGGCTTTTGCTATTCACCTAGTCATTGGGGACGTTCTTAAATGACTAGTAGTAGGCCCACATGGCTTCGACTTCGTTGAGGACCTCTACGACGCCCCAGCGGCGGGCGCTGCGGCTGGCCGAGTTGGGGTCGTAGACGCCAATCTGATTGGCATCGTCGATGCCGTAGAGCACGATGTAGTGGCCTACGTTGGTAAACGTACCGGGGCGCACTGCGGCGATGACGGGCGCACCCGAGCGAAGTGCTTGGGTAATCGATTCGCGATCGTTATAGAGCTGTGTTCCGTTGAGCCCTAGCTGCCACGCACCGCCTGTCATAAACGACCACTCGGTGGCACCGGTGGGGGCGTAGTTGCCGGCTTCGGCCAGTGCGCATATATCGACCGGCGTCTTATCGGTGTGGCCGGTCTTAAAGATATAGACCATGGTGAGGCAAGTGGGACCGCAAGCGTTTTCGCGAATAGTGCCACCGGCATAGGGCAGCTCCGACCATGCGGGGTCAATTTGGTAGATGTGGGGCATGGCGCCGGCCTGCCATTGCGAGCGTGGGGTCGAGAACGCAAAGGAGTAACCGGGCGCGACGGGAGCTTTAAGCAGCTTGTCCTCGGCAGTGGGCTCAAGACCGGCTGATCCGTGGGAGATACAGGATCCCAAAAACACAAAGACGAGGCAGGCGGCGATGGAGCAAAGCGCAAGGCGTAGGCGGCGGGCCGGAAGCGCGTGGCTTGTGGTGTGCGACGCGGGGTGAGGGGCGGAATTGCCGCGATCGCGTTGAGGTCGCGAAAAGGAGCGCTTGACGTAGTAGTCGGTCTTACGGCGATCGTAGCGGCGTGGTTGCAATGTGTCGGTCTGACGTTGGCGTGTGCTCGTACTCACGCGGTCTGACTGCTGCACGGTACGGCTTTGCTGCCGCGAAGAAGCTCCGGGCTGCTCTTGGGGGCGCTGCGGGTTGTCGTTGTCGGAGGTGCTTCTGGGCGTTGGCGTGGTGCGGCCGGCAAGGCGCACGCTTTGTGGCCGTTGGTCGCCGTCATTGTATCCGTATGCCATTCGAATCACCTTGCCTCATATGTAACTTGTCTATCCTACATAAAAAGATGCACGACACATGGGTATGTGCGCCAAAAGCCTGACAAATGGTATGAACGTTGCCGCGCCGCGCGCCAAGCGTCACGGCAACAGGTATTCAAAAGCAGACAAGATGAAAGCGTCCAAGACGAATGACGTCTCCCGCCGTTCGTCCCAAAAATGGCGCCGCTCGTTTTGCAGTTCTGCCTTCGGTCGAGCTACAAGCGGCGCTGCTGTGCCAAGGCCGTATCTTAAAGCCACGAAATAAAAGAGCGCGGCAAAACAGACCGCGCAAGGGGTGACGTCAAGGGGCGTCAAAAAGGAAAGGAGGGGAACAATGGCGGACAAGAACGCAGAAGTTGCAGTCGAGGATAACGGCGGTATGAAGAAAACGCTTTCGCTCTGGAACTTCTTCACCATCGGTTTCGGTGCCATCATCGGCACCGGTTGGGTTCTGCAGGTCGGCGACTGGATGGTCGTGGGCGGCGGTCCCGTTCCCGCTATGATCGCATTCCTCTTGGGTGCAATCTTCCTCGTGCCCGTCGGAGCTGTTTTCGGTGAGCTCACGGCCGCTATCCCCATCTCGGGCGGCATCGTCGAGTATGTCGATCGTAGCTTTGGCCGTACGCTGAGCTACATCACCGGATGGCTTTTGGCTCTGGGCAACGGCATCCTGTGCCCGTGGGAGGCCATCGCCATTTCGACCCTAGTGTCCGAGATGTTCGGCAGCCTGCCCGGCCTTGAGTGGCTGCGCGCCGTCAAGCTCTACACCATCCTGGGCGCCGACGTTTACCTGTTCCCGACGCTGATCGCGCTCGGCTTCGCAGCCTACGTCATCTTCCTCAACTTCCGCGGTGCCAGCTCGGCCGCCAAGCTCCAGGCCTTCCTGACCAAGGCTCTGCTCTGCGGCATGCTGCTCGCCATGGGCGTCTCGCTGTTCACCGGCTCGCCGGACAATGCCATGCCCGTGTTCTCCCAGGTCACCGGCGCTGGCGGCGGCAAGGCCGCTACCGAGGGCGCCAGCCTGTTCGCCGGCATCGTGTCGGTCCTGGTTCTGACCCCGTTCTTCTACGCCGGTTTCGACACCATTCCTCAGCAGGCTGAGGAAGCAGCCGAGGGCCTCAACTGGAACAAGTTCGGCAAGATTATCTCCCTGGCCCTGCTGGCCGCCGGCGGCTTCTACATGGTCTGCATCTACTCGTTCGGCACCATCCTCGACTGGCATGAGTTTGTTAAGAGCCCGGTTCCCGCGCTTGCCTGCCTCAAGGGTATCAACATGCTCCTGTACCTGGCCATGCTCGTCATCGCCACGCTTGGACCCATGGGCCCGATGAACTCCTTCTACGGCGCCACGAGCCGCATCATGCTCGCCATGGGCCGCAAGGGCCAACTGCCCGAGAAGTTCGCCGAGGTCGACCCCAAGTCCGGCGCTCCCAAGCTCGCCTGCGTCGTTCTGGGCGTTATCACCGTCATCGGTCCGTTCCTGGGCAAGAACATGCTCATTCCTCTGACCAACGTGTCGGCTCTCGCCTTCATCTTCTCCTGCGGTATGGTCGCCCTCGCCTGCCTGCGCATGCGCTTCACCGAGCCCGACCTGCCTCGTCCCTACGAGGTGCCCGGCGGCAAGTTTGGCATCGGCCTCGCTATCGCTGCCTGCGCCATCATCATCGGCCTGCTCGTGATCCCGTTCTCTCCCGCCTCCCTCAACATGGTGGAGTGGAGCATCGTGATCGGCTGGTTGGCTATTGGCCTGGCCCTCATGGCTTTCACCAATTCCCGCAAAAAGTAACGCCTAGTCGGGGCGGACCAGGTACGCGGGGCCCTCTCTTCCGCGCACCGAACCCGGCATCACCTGGGTAGCTTTGTGAGGCCGCGACCCAACACGGCCTCGCCCACATATATGGATCCATAAGGAGGAACCATGTCCACTAAGTATGCAATCGTTGGCGGCAAGCTCATCGACGGTACCGGTGCCGAGCCGGTCGAGAACTCCCTCGTTCTCGTCGACGACAACGGCAAGATCGAGTACGCCGGCACTATGCAGGACCTTCCCGAGGGCGTTGAGGTTATCGATGCCGCCGGCAAGACCGTCCTTCCCGGCCTGATCGACACCCACCTGCACTTCTCGGGCAACCTGACCGACGATGACACCGATTGGGTCATGCAGCCGCTCCTCGAGAAGCAGGCCGTCGCCGTCAAGCAGGCCTACGACTGCCTCACCCACGGCCTCACCACCGTCTGCGAGATCGGCCGCTTTGGTATCCAGATCCGTGACTGCATCGACAAGGGCGTCTTTAAGGGCCCGCGCGTTCTGGCCACCGGCCTCGGCTTCTGCCGCGTTGCCGGCCACGGTGACTCCCACCACTGCACCCAGGAGCTCAACAAGGAATCCCATCCCTGGGGCGACCAGGTCGACGGTCCTTGGGATCTGCGCAAGGCCGTCCGTCGTCGCCTGCGCGAGAACCCCGATGCCATCAAGATCTGGGCTACCGGTGGCGGCATCTGGCGCTGGGACTCCGGTCGCGACCAGCACTACTGCTCCGAGGAGATCCAGGCCGTGGTCGACGAGGCAAAGATGGTCGGCATCCCCGTGTGGAGCCACTGCTACAACAACCACGCCGCTGCCTACGATTCCGTTCGCTTTGGCTGCGAGCAGCTGATTCACGGTTTCGATATCGATGAGCGCACCATGGACCTCATGGCCGAGCAGGGCACCTTCTTCACCCCGACGATCGCCTTCCTGCCCACCTGGTACGCCACCTATCCGCCCGTCTACGTCCCCGAGCTGCACGACAAGTACGAGGGCACCCTGGTCGAGAAGGAGCTGCAGCGCAACTACGACTGCCTGCGCGAGGCCAAGAAGCGCGGCGTCGTCATGACGATCGGCTCCGACTCCTTCTCCTTCGTCACCCCGTACGGCACCTGCTCCATCGAGGAGATGTACGAGTTCGTCGACAAGATCGGCTTCACCCCGGTCGAGACCATCACCTGCGCCACCCTCAACGGTGCCAAGATGTGCCACATCGAGGACGAGACCGGTTCCATCGAGGCCGGCAAGTGCGCCGACCTGCTGGTCGTCAACGGTGACGTCGCCGCCGACATCCACGTGCTCAACACCGACAACATGGACGTCATCATGAAGGACGGCTGGATCGTCGAGGCTGGCACCTTTGGCGAGGCCAACAAATACAGCGCCTAAACTACCGTTCATCGACGACTGGATGTAAAACACAGTATTTGATTGCATAATGCAATGGAGAGGGTCGCTTGCGGCCCTCTTTATTGCTATGGGTGCGATAGATAAAAGGGGATGACGGTGGATTTAAACAGGCTGATTCTGGGCAAGAGCTACAACTCTACCAAGGTCTTTCGTACGGCCCAGCATGTGGTCCAGGCCATCCTGCTCGGTGTTGTCGTTCCGGCGCTTATCCTGCTGCTTATCTGGGATTTAACCGATAATCCCAATCCCGTTCCGGCCGTTGTCGTCATTGCCGGCTTGGTCATGCTGTGCTTCTTCTTCTCGTACGTCTTTGTCGTTCCCGACGACCTCACATCGAGCGCTACCGACCGCACGCTCGCCATCGCGTCGAAAATATTCGCCTACACGTCGCGCGGCCTTACGCCCGAAGCTGCTCTGGGCGCCTCTAAGATCATCCTGTCCGAAACTATCGCCTCTGCCATCTGCTTTACCGACGGCAAGCAGGTGTTGGCAAGCTGGGGCGAGGACTCGGCAAAATGCCCCGCGGGCACCCCGGTGGTGCTGCGGACCACGCTCAATGTGATTACCAGCGGTGAGCAAAGCGTGTTCTCGCGCGATGCCTCGACCGAGACGGGTGGCTACTTTCCGCGCCTGCGCGCCGGTATTGTCGCACCGCTTACCGTGCGCGGGCATTGCGTGGGCACGCTCGAGCTGTATTATCCCCGTCTGAGCAGCATCGATATGCGCCAGACGGCGCTTGCCTCGGGCTTTGCCGACCTCATTTCCACGCAGCTTGCGAGCTTTGAGCTCGAGCGCCAGGACGAGCTTACGGCCCGCGTGGAGCTGCGCGCCTTGCAATCGCAGGTCGATCCTCATTTTCTGTTTAACACCATCAGCACCATCGTGTCGCTCGTTCGAACCGAGCCCGACAAGGCGCGATCGCTGCTGATCGACTTCTCCAACTACTACCGTCAGACGCTTTCTGATTCCGATACCCTCACAACGCTCGAGCACGAGGTGGAACAGGGCACTCGCTATATCAATCTTATGCAGGCTCGTTATGGCGACGGCCGTCTGCGCGTCTCGGTCGATATCGACTTTGAGGTGCGCGATTGCATGGTGCCGCCGTTTATCTTGCAGCCGTTGCTCGAAAACTGCATCAAGCACGCGCAGCGCGAGACCGAGCCGCTTTCTATTCATGTTAGGGCTTTCGAGACCGATGACGGTTTGGAGATCATCGTCGAGGACGATGGCATCGGTATGAGCGAAGAGGTCTGCGCGCATCTGTTTGAGCAACATCGCCGAGAGGAGCCCGAGAGCATTACCGCTGACGGCTCCGTCAAGCGAGGTTGCGGCCTGGCGCTCTTCAACGTGCTTCAGCGCATCCATTTCTTTTACGGAGAAGATTCCGGCATGCGCGTGAAGTCCCAGGAGGGCGTGGGAACGCAGGTCATCGTCGAGCTGAACGGCGAGCCGCATGAGCCCGCGCCGTTGACGGCGTAGCACGCGGTTGGATTGAGAGAAAAAGAGGGGAAGCACATATGTCCGAAGGCTGGAACATCTTGGTGGTTGATGACGAGCCTCCCATTAGGGCTGAGTTACGCGATCTGTTGGAAAAGGATACGCGTGTGGGTCAGATTGCCGAGGCGGGCAATGTCACCGAAGCCGTGGAGTCGATTCTGTCGAACAAGCCCGACGTGTTGTTTTTAGACATTACCATGCCCGGTCGCTCGGGAATTGAGCTTGCCGAGACGCTGCAGAACCTAAAGACGCCGCCGGTGGTTGTGTTTGTGACGGCGTTTGCCGAATTTGCCGCCGATGCGTATAACCTTGATGCGGTCGACTATGTCGTCAAGCCGGTCGAGGACGCACGCCTGTCAAAGGCACTCGACAAGATCGAGGCAGCCTTGGGTGTCCGTCGTGTTATCCACGCTCCGCGCCAGCCTTTGCGTCTGACGGTGGACCGCGGGGGCAAAAAGGTGTTCATTCCCGCCGCAGACGTCTGCTACTTTGAGGCGCGTGCCGATTTTTGCAATGCCATCTGCGCCGAGGGA
>DBEXMY010000226.1:0-5498 GCA_048168905.1 Collinsella sp.
GCAATTGGCGCCGCGCTGGGCGTGCCACTGGGCGGCTTGCTGGCCGAGAGTTTTACGTACATTTTGCAGATGCCGTCGCTGTACTTTGATGTTGAGGTCGAGCCGCTAAGCTACGTGCTCGCCGTGGTGCTTTCCTTTGGCTTTACGTTTATCGTCAACCTCGCCACCAATCGTACCCTCAACAAGATCGACATGGTCGGCGCCCTCAAGAGCGCCGAGTAACCTGTCCTGGGATTCAAGTTCTAGCGAGCTGCCGACGCGCCCGCAGCAGTATTTTTGCATAAACCGCTCCGCCAAATGCATACTTTGACGGGGCGGTTGCTTTTTGCCCACAGGTACCCCAGGGGGCGCCGTGCAAATTCCGGAGTATTCAGCATCCCGGGGTCCGCGGGCGCGGGGGCGGGTGCACAAAACCGCGCTGAAAGCCCCGATTCTGAGTCCCAACGCCTCTAGAGCCGCTCGTTTTTTTACAGGATGCGGCCCATGGTGCCTGCCTTTCGCCCAAAATCCAGTATGCAGGCACCCTCGGCTGCTGAATACTCCCAAAAATGCACGCCGCATCCTACCCCAGGCACCCGCAGCAAGAAGACGAATAGCCACGGCCTCCCTAGTTACCGCAGGAGGCCCCAGGGCTTACCTCCCAAATCTTTCCGCAGGACGGAAGGATCCCGCCGCGCGAAGCACACGGCGGGATCCTGACATGTCCGAGGACGATTTGGGAGGTAAGCCCTGGGGCCTCCGATGAGAGCAGTTTCGGCCGAGGCTATTCGTCGCCGAAGCTGATGCCCAACGCCTTGGCCTCGCGCACCAGATCGCTCTGGGGATCGACATACTTGAGCTTGCCGGCGACATCCTCGAGCGGCATGTGGCACATCTTGCCGTCGCGCAGGGCAATCATGTAGCCAAACTCGCCGCGTAGGCAGCCGAGAGCCGCCTCGACGCCGCACTGGGTCGCAAAGATGCGGTCCTGGGCGTCGGGCTGACCGCCGCGCTGCGTGTGACCGGGGATGGCGACGCGGGTCTCGCGACCGGTCTTGGCTTCGATCTCCTTGGCGATGTCGTAGACAATCGACGGGCTCGTGCGCTCGGCGAGCTTCTTCTTGTACTCTTTCTTGGACAGAGCCGCGTCCTCCTTGGAGATAGCGCCCTCGGCGACGGCCACGATGGTAAAGCGGCTGCCGGTCTCCATGCGATGTTCGATGGTCTTGATGACGTTTTCCATGTCGTAAGGGATCTCTGGAATCAGGATGACGTCCGCGCCGCCCGCGACGCCGGCGTACAGTGGAATCCAGCCAACCTTGTGGCCCATGATCTCGATAACGAACACGCGGCCGTGGCTCGAAGCGGTGGTGTGAATGTCGTCGATGCACTTGGTGGCGACGTCGATGGCGCTCGTAAAGCCAAACGTCAGCTCGGTGCCCCAGGTGTCGTTATCGATGGTCTTGGGCAGCGCGATAACGTTGAGGCCCTCTTCGCGCAGGCGGTTGGCGGTCTTGGTGGAGCCGTTACCGCCCAGCATAAACAGGCAGTCGAGCTGCAGCTTATGATAGGTGTGGACCATCGCCGGCACCTTCTCGACACCATCGGCCTCGGGGGTATCCAGACGCTTGAACGGTGTGCGGCTCGTGCCCAGGATGGTGCCGCCGCGGGTGAGGATGCCGCTAAAATCGGCGGGCGTCATGACGCGGAACCTGCTGTAGATAAGGCCCTGATAGCCGTCCTCAAAGCCATAAATCTCGATAGGTTCTTCGCTATTGGTCATAAGCGTTTTGACAATGCCGCGCATGGTGGCGTTGAGCGCCTGGCAGTCGCCGCCACTAGTAAGAAGACCGATCCTAAGCATGGTGAATCCTTCCGGGCAAGTTATAACATGCGCATAAGTTTACCCCCGCACACTGTTGATGCGGGGGTAAAACGTGTTAGCTCAAGCGTATAGAAATGTAAACAACGTCAGGCGGGCGTAAGGACGACGGTGCCAGCTCCTTACAGTGCGAAGGCGTCGACGTCGCTCCAGTGACGGCGCAGCGTGATGGCGGCAGCGGGCTCGGTATTGTCAAAGATGACCGACCATTGCGTATTGCTGGTGATGTCTTTCGGATTGGGTTCTTGCGCTGCAGCGCGTAGGGCCTTCCAAGCGACTGCCTCGTCCTGGGCACCGACATGGGCGTCAAGGACATCGGCGATTGCGATGGCGCGCTCTTTACCATGGCCCAGCTCGCCATTCTTTTGGTTGGGCAGCACTTCGTCACCATAGCAGGCGTAGAAGTTCGTGACCTGGCGCACGGGCGTCGCCTTGCATGCGCGGTCCGGATCGTGTGGATCCCACTCTACTACGCGCGCGTCACCGGCGGCGTCGTTGATAAAGAAGTGGTAATCGCGTCCGGCCATGGCGTGCATGTCGTGGGCGGAAAGTAGGTCGACGGCCTCTTGCGTGGTAGCCGCGCGGTCGAGCACCAGACGGATGGCGAGCGAAGTGTTGATGACGGGGCGTTGCGTGTCCTGGTCACAGGGCTTGGAATCCAGGGTGAGTACGGCAATGGACACGCCGCATTCGTTAACACCGTCGAGCTGGGCAAACGGGCCCATGAGTGCGGCGGCGCGTCCGGCGACGGAGTCAAGTGGAGTGTTGGCGCCCAGGTTATTGAGGGCCGCAAACCCGATGGAGGCATAGCCGCCGCGTGGGTGATTGCGCACCAGCAGCGCTGAGGTGTCGTCTTTAAAGTCGTAATTGCGACCGGTGCGCACGCGGCCTTCGGCATCTACGGCGACAAAAGCGCTGCAGGCAAACTGGGGCGCCTGGACATGTGCCGGCACACCGGGCAGCACCTGCGCCACCACGGCATCGATGTAGGCCTGGTCGTCGCGCACGCCAGCGGCGATGATGCGATCAAGATCGTAGTCGTAGGCGATGTCGATTGCGTACAGGTCATAGCCATCCGCGTAGCCGGTCAAGCGTCTGAGCGACGCGGCGGACTTGATTTGCTTGCGGTAAACGATGCCGGCGGCAGCGGCAAAGCCGACGGCGACTCCCGCGACACCGCAGGCGATGGCAATGTTACGTGGCTTCATGACGGTTCCTCTCGTCCTGTTAGCGCAATTGTCGCAAAAGGGGCGCGGGCATGATGGCTCAACTTGGTGAGCGGTGCGGAATTAAGCACGGAATGAAGAGTGCGGCGCTGGCGTGGCGGGGTATGCTGGAGGGGACCATCAACCCAGCGAAAGGGGAGAGCATGACGGATCAGGAAACGCCCGAGCGCGCGCACGTGACGGCCGACGATATCGAGGCCGCCAACGACCTTATCGACTTTATCGAGGCATGCCCCAGCATGTTTCATACGGCGGCGACCATTATGGCCGAGCTCGACGAGGCGGGCTTTACCTACCTGCCCGAGAACGCGGCATGGGATATCGAGCCGGGCGGGCGTTATTACACGCAGCGCAACACCTCGAGCGTCGTTGCCTTTAAGGTGGGCGAGGACCTGGCCGCGACGTGGGGCGAGGACGGCGTTGCCGGTGACTATCATTTTCAGCTCACAGCGTCGCACAGCGATTCGCCGACGTTTAAGGTCAAGGCTGTGCCCGAGCTCGATGGCGCGGGCGAGACACTGCGCCTGAACACCGAGGCCTACGGCGGCATGATCGACTACACCTGGTTCGATCGCCCGCTGGCGCTCGCGGGCCGCGTACTGGTGCGCGAGGGCGACCGTATTGAGAGCCGCCTGCTTGCCACCGAGCGCGAGGTCGCTATCATTCCGAGTCTTGCTATCCATATGAACCGCGGCGTTAACGAGGGCTTTGCTCCCAACCGAGCCGTCGACCTGTGCCCGCTCATCAGCGCCGGCGAACTCAAGCAGGGAGATTTTGATGCCCTGATTGCCGAAGAGCTGGACGTTGAGCCCGAGCAAATTCTGGGCCGCGATTTGTTCCTGGTCAACCGCCAGGATGCGCGCATTTGGGGCTGGGCCGACGAGTTTATCTCGACGCCCAAGCTCGACGACCTGGCCTGCGCCTATACCTCGCTGCAGGCATTTTTGGGTGCTGAGAACGCGCGCGATGTCTCGGTCTTTTGCTGCTTTGATAACGAGGAGGTTGGCTCCGAGACCAAGCAGGGCGCCATGTCGACGTTCTTGGCCGATGCGCTGCACCGCATTAACGGATCGCTGGGCTTTGACGACGAGTCGTACCATCGCGCCCTTGCCGCATCGATGCTTGTGAGCTGCGACAACGCGCATGCCGTGCACCCCAACCACGCCGAGAAGTGCGACGCCCGCAATCAGGTTGTGCTCAACGGCGGTATCGTTATCAAGGAAGCCGCCAACCAGCATTACTGCACCGATGCCTTTAGCCGCGCAGTGTTCCAGGCTATTTGCGATGACGCCGACGTGCCCACGCAGGCCTTCGCCAACAAGAGCGATATGGCGGGTGGTTCTACGCTGGGCAATCTGTCGAACATGCAGGCGAGCATGCATGCCGTGGACGTGGGCCTGCCGCAGCTTGCCATGCACTCGAGCTACGAGACCGGCGGCGTGCGCGACGTGATGTGTGCCATCCGCGCCCTCACGGCCTTCTACGAGCGCGACCTCCATATCAATGGAGCCGAAAGCGTGGAGCTCTAAATGCAAGCCGAAGACGAGAAGAACGAGGGCAGGTCTCAACTAATCGATCAGGGGTCGAAGCTGTTCGCCACCGCTTGCCATGAATCGGGAATCGACGTGTCCAACGCGTGGCCAGTGAGCGATGAAGAACTCAAGCGTAGCGCCTATTCGGACCGCTATGATGAGGAGACGGACTGGCTCTAATAAGCGAAGTGTCGAAAACGCTAGATGTATGTTTGATATCACTTTGGCGAGAGTGTCGCAGACAGAACTACCGGTATGGCGCAAGCCAACCTGACCCCATTGCACCAAACCTACCAAAAAGGGACAGGTTCATTTTGGCAGGTTTTATCTGGGAAAATGCCGCAATGCCAACAGCTGGACGGAATTGTTGAGACACCGCAGGTTGAGCAAGCGTCAGCGAGCGATGTCCAGAGCGAACAAGTTGGCATGAAAAAGGCAAGGCATAGACCTTCTGGTCATGCCTTGCCTTTTGAATGACAAATTGTCGCTCTGGGCGGCGCGCAGCGTCGACCGGTCCGCCGTTCGTTAGAACGGCGGAACCCTAATTCAAGACTTTAGTCTGCTGGCCGCGCAGCGGCCAGCTTTAAACCACCCGCTACGCGGGTGGAGACAAACGGCTTTACAAAGCCACCCCTCCGACCGATATTGACGATTGTTCAGGCCGTCAAGAATTCGAGTCGAAGGGGTGGTCGCCATGGCCCAGAAGGCCTACAGCCTTTCCCACACGAAGTGGATGTGCAAGTACCACATCGTGTTCACGCCGAAGTATAGGCGCAAAGTGATCTACAACCAAATCAGGAGCGACATAGGGGAGATCTTCAGGAAGCTCTGCCAGTACAAGGGGATAGAGATCATCGAGGGGCACCTGATGCCCGACCA
>DBEXMY010000227.1:0-6366 GCA_048168905.1 Collinsella sp.
GTGAGGATCAACGTCTCCTTGTTGACGTAATGGTGCACCTCGCCACGGCGGAAACCAAGCACCTTGATGGTCGCCAGCTCGCGCTCGCGCTCGGAGATATTCGTGTTGGACAGCGTAAACACCACCACAAACGACAGGCACGCCGCCATAAAGGTCACGAGCACCACGACGGAATTGATAATAGTGAAGTTCGCCTCAAAGTTCTCCCAATGCTCGGCCGTGCTCGAAATCGAAAGCCAGCCGTCACTCTTAAGCTTCTTGCTAAACGCAATCTGGTCGGCCGACGAACCCTTGAGCAGCGCAAAGATGCCATTGAGGCGAACGCTGCGCCCAAACGCGCGCTCATAGGTGCTCTGCGTCATGTAAAGCGTGTTGCCCAGATAGTTAAGCGAAATGTCGCTGACCTTGACCTTGGCGACGTTGAGTGACGAATCCTGGACGTGCGCCGTATCGCCCGGTTGAATCCCCAGCACCAGCTGTGAACTCTTACTCAGATACACGTCTCCGTCACGCAAAGACAGCGGCTCTTTGGACTCGTCCTCGAGGCACACGTAGTCGTCCAGATCGTTCATGCGGTCATCGGGCACCACGATCAGCTGCACGGTCTCGCTCTTGCCGCCAAACGTAAAGGTAACGTTGTCAGTCATGATCGGCAGCGTCGAAGTTACGGTCACGTTGGAATCATTGGCCGCGCTGCGCTCATCCAACGCCGCGCACGTCTGCGTAAAGTCATCGGGGTTGGCGACCGCCAGCAAGTCATAGCGCGTGATATGCCCATACTGCTTGGGCGAAAGCGCGACCGACGTGTCGCGAATACCCATACCGCAGATCACAAGCGCGGTGCAACCCGCGATACCGAAGATGGTCATAAAGGCGCGCTTTTTGTAGCGGAACAGGTTACGTGCTGCCACCTTGTTCAAAAAGCCCATGCGGCGCCAGATAAAGCCGATGCGCTCGAGCAAGATACGCGAGCCGGCGCGCGGGGCCTTGGGGCGCATGAGCGAGGCCGGGGTCTCGGCCATCTCGTGGCGGCAGGCGATAATCGTGGCGCCCACCACGCCCACGGCAAACAGCGCCACCGAAACGATCGAGGACACGATGTCGTACGAAAGCAACATCTGGGGCAGCGAGTACATGTCGTCGAACACCGTAAACAGGAACAGCGGCAGGCCCACAAATCCGATGATGTTGCCGAGCACGCCGCCGATCAGGCACGCCCACAGCGCATAGTCCACGTATTTGGACAGGATGCGCTCGCGCGAGTAGCCGAGCGCCTTGTACAGGCCAATGAGCGTGCGCTCCTCCTCGACCATGCGCGTGGCGGTGGTAAGGCTAATGAGCACGGCGACGACAAAGAAGATGAATGGGAAAACCGTGGCGATGGCTTCGATCGAAGAGCTGTCGCTCTCCACGCTCGAGTAGCTTGTGATGCTATCGCGGTCCTGGATGTACCAAGTGCATTCGCCCAGATCGGAAAGCTCGGTACGGGCATCGGCAAATTGCTGGTCGGCGGCTGCGCGGCGCTGGTTCAAATCGGCCTGTGCCTGAACGCGCTCCTCGCTGCCCTCGGCCATGCGATTGATGTTGTCCTGCTCAACCCCAAAGAGCATATTCGCCTGGCGCTCGGCCGCATCCAAGCTTGCCGGTGTGTCGACCGTCAGTTCCTGAACACGCGCCTTCTCGCGCTCGTCGCGGATCTCCTCGATATTACTCTTGACCTCGTTGATCTTTGTCGTGTAGGCATCGGAATAGGAGTTGAGGCTCTTGGCTCCCTCGACGATCACGTGGACGGCGGAGTAGGAGGAAGATGTCGCGGCATCCTCGCTCACATAGAACCTATAGTCCGCAGCCGAAGCAGCGCGAAAGTCGTTGACGGTCGAGTCGGAGCTCACATCAGTGGGGTCGAGGACCTCGGCCGTAATGGTGTAATCGCCCGCGGCAAACTGGTCCTTAGCGCTTTGGTTCGACGAGCTCGCGTCATTGGCGGCAAAGCTCACGGTATCGCCGAGCTTTTTGCCCGAAGCCTTCAGGAACTTCGATGTCACCGCAACCTCATCGGCGCTCTCGGGCAAATCGCCGTTCACGAGCACCGGCTGATCGATGTTCTCCTTGGAGAGACTTTGCACGACCACGCGCTCGCGCGTTGTGCCCACGGCGGTGTAGGCGGTCTCGGTGTAGATGCCCTCGGCCGTCTCGACGCCGTCGACCTCTTGTATGGCGTCGAGATCATCGTCAGTCAGGCCATAGGTCGACTGCACGTTAATGTCATAGACATTTTGCTGGTCGAAGTAGGCATCAACCGAATCACACAGGTCCTCGCAACCCGCCTTAAGGCCGCACATCACGCTCACGCCAAGCGCGGTGATGACCACGATTGACAAAAAGCGCTTAAGACTGCCTCGGATTGTGCGGTAGATGCCACGGCGAAAAACCGTCGGCACCATATCGTTTGAGCTTTGGGCAGTGCGGTAGGTCGTAAAATCCTGCTCGCGCTCCGTGTTCTGCGCGTCGCGGCGTAGGCTGTTTTGGCGGTCTTGGTCCATGGGCGCTACCACTCGATCGTCTCGATAGGCACGGGATTTTGCTGGACCATCTCGCTCTCCACGCGACCGTTCTTAAAGCGGATCAGGCGATCGGCCATGGGCGCCAGCGCGGAGTTGTGGGTGATGATGATGACCGTAATGCCCTGCTTGCGGCAAGTGTCCTGCAGCAGCTGCAAGATCTGCTTGCCGGTTTTATAGTCAAGTGCGCCCGTGGGCTCGTCGCACAAAAGCAGCTTGGGGTTCTTTGCCAGTGCGCGGGCAATGGACACGCGCTGCTGCTCGCCGCCCGAAAGCTGCGCGGGGAAGTTGGCGAGGCGCTCACCCAAGCCAACCTGGCAAAGCGTTTGCTCGGCATCGAGCGAATCGGGGCAGATTTGCGCCGCAAGCTCAACATTTTCGAGCGCCGTCAGGTTGGGGACCAGATTGTAGAACTGGAAGACAAAGCCGACATCGGCGCGGCGGTATTCCACGAGCTGCGCCTCGTTAGCGGAGCTCACATCGCGCCCGTCCACCGTCACGGTGCCGGAAGTCGCCGTATCCATGCCGCCCAGAATGTTGAGCGCCGTGGTCTTGCCGGCACCCGAAGCACCCAAAATGATGGCGAGCTCGCCGCGCTCGACCGTAAAGCTCGCGCCGTCGAGTGCGTGAATGCGGGCGTCGCCCTCGCCGTATGCCTTGATGACGTCTTTGAATTCGATATAAGCCATCGATCGGTTCCCATCTGGTCGGATAACTCTTTAGTATTACCCATTTCGCACCGACTAAAAAGGGACGGGTTTATTTTGGCAGGTTTTAGAGGCGGACGGTGAAGGTGATCTGGTTGCCGTGGCCGCAGACAGAAGCGCTCCCACCATGGGCTTCGGCGATGGCACGCACCACGGATAGGCCCACGCCCGAGCCGCCCGTCTTGGAGCTGCGCGACACGTCCGCACGATAGAAGCGGTCGAACAATCGATCTAGATCGCCTTCGGGCAGCTCGTCCACGGCGTTCGAAACGACAAGCTCGGCCGAACCTTTGCCCGCACCGCGCGAAACAGCACGCAGGCTCAGCTCGATAACGCTGTCTTCGCTTGCGTAGCGTGTGGCGTTGCCCAGCAGTAGTTCAACAACCTGCGCCACTGCCGCGGCATCGGCATGGGCCCGCACACCGCTCGCGATCGACGTCGACAGCCGCTTGCCGCGCGAAACCGCCACCGATTCAAACGGCGCCGCCGCCTTGTCCACCGCCTCCGAAAGATCAAACGATGTCATGGCAAAGCCCGCCGAGTCCTCGTCCATGCGAGCCAAAAATACCAGACGCTCCGTAAGTGCCGTCAGCCGCGCGACCTGCTCGTGAATGCTCTGCGTCCACTCACTCTCGCCGCTCTCAATTTCCTGTACCTCGTTAGCGGCATCAATCACGGCCAGCGGCGTCTTGATCTCGTGGCTCGCATCGGTAATAAAGCGCTTTTGCTTGCTGTAGCTCTCGACCATCGGTCGAATCACCGCGCCCGAGGCACCCGCCACAATTGCCAACACCGCCAGCCAGCCAATGCAGCTGATGGCCACGCTCGCGCTTAAAAACGAATGGAAGCTTGTGAGCTCGCGTGAACAGTCGACGAATACATAGGTTGTCTCGTCGCCCTGAACCGTAACCGTATAGCGGTAGTTACCAGAAAAGCCCGAGGTCAAACCCTTGGAATACAGTCCTGCAGCGATGCGGGCGGCACGCTTGGCGCCCACCGCGGCAATGCGAGCCGTGTTGACATCGGTCACCTGCCCGCCGGCAATCGACACCGTAAAGTAGCGCGTGTCGAAGGGAGACTCCGCCGTCATGCCTTCAAAATGCCCATCGCGAACGGCTGTCCGGTTACCGGTAGCAACCTTGCCGGCAACCGCATCCTGACCGGGATCGGCCTTAGGCTCATCCGTCCAATCGATGCCGTCCTTGCCCGCCAAGATATAGCCCAGACGAGCGTCGGCCATCTTGCAGACATGCGAGTAGTTGACGATATTGATGCCGGCGATGATAAGCGTAAGCACGGCGGTCACGGCACCCATGGCAACCAGGATGAACTTACGACGCAGGCGACGTCCCATTGCACTGGCAGCATCGGCGCGCCCCGGATTACCCGAGTCCGCGCCCATGCCGAGCTTTGCCGTCGTGCGCTTCCACCACGCACTCGCGCTCACACCTATTCGCCCTCCTCAACAACCTCGAGCGAATAGCCCTGGTTGCGCGATGCACGGATGGCCACGTTGGCACCAAGCGCCGTCAGCTTTTTGCGCAGGTACGAGATGTAGACCCACACCACGTTGGCGCCCTCGGGCGCGTCCTCACCCCAAACCCCGAGCATCAGACGCTCGGTGGGCATGCGCGTGCCGGAGTTGCGCATAAAGAGCTCCATAAGCTGAAACTCACGATTGGCCAGGTGCTCCTCGCCCAAAGGGCCAACGAGCGTGCACGATGCCGTGTCGAGACGCACGTTGCCCACGCTGAGCGTCGTGGCGTCAATTGCCGTCGCGGCACGCGTCATGGCACGAATACGCGCAAGCAGCTCCTTGGCGGCAAACGGCTTGGTCAGATAATCGTTGGCACCGGCATCCAGGCCCTCGACCTTATCGGACACCTCGCTTTTTGCCGTGAGCATAATGATGGGCAGACGCTTACCGGCGGCGCGTGTGCGCTTGAGCACCTCAATGCCATCCATGCCGGGCATCATGATGTCCAGGATTGCGGCGTCATAGTCGTTGGCGAGCAGATATTCGAGCGCCGTCAGACCGTCGAGGGCGGTGTCGACCTCGTAGTCGCTATGTTGAAGAATCGCGGTAAGGGCACGGGAGAGGCCGGGTTCGTCCTCGGCAAGCATCAGCTTCATAGTTGTTCCTTTGGCGCGCGGCTATACAGATTTCGATATTGCCGATGATAGCGCACCGCCAGCCGCCTTAGCGCAGCCTTAGCTGCTCAACCTGCACGTTTTCAAATACGCAGGATATGGCTTAGCCAAACTTAAGGCCCAGATGCCGAGGGCTTGGACGCATACCGAGCGCGAAGGGACAGTGACTCGTCCTTTCACGGCGTCCTAGTTATGCAAAGTGCTCGAGCGTTACTCCTCGTACGCGCCCTCAAGCCGCAGCAGCCACTCCTTGCGGTCGAGGCCGCCGGCATATCCGTTGAGCGAACCATCGGCGGCAACCACGCGATGGCACGGCACAATAATCGAAATGGGATTACGCGCGACCGCGGCCCCCACGGCACGGGGAGACGCAACGGGTGCTTCGTTTCCCGGTACACGATGTCGAGCCGCAACACGCTGGGCGATCTCACCATACGTAGCGACCTCGCCACGCGGGATAGAAAGCAGCTCAAACCAAACCTCGCGCTGAAACGCCGTACCAATCATATGCAACGGCGGCGTAAACCGAGGCTCCTGCCCCGCAAAATAAGCATTCAGCCAAGCCCAAGAACGCTCAAGTACCGACGAGGCAGCACCGTTTGTCGGATTCACCGAAGACATGCCGCCAGCACCAGAAACCGCATCGGCGCCTTCAACATGTTCGGAGTCTTCCCGGAGAAGCGTGGAGCCAAAATGCTCCTGCCCCTCAAACCAAAGTCCCGTCAGACCGCGGCCATCAGCGGCAAGCAAGATTTCGCCCAAAGGCGAAGCAAACGTCGTCGTGACCACCAGCGGCTCCTTTCAAAACTCCGCAACATAATACCGCGAATTGTGCAGACAACCCCAATCGACCCCAAAGTCACCCTAGGCAGCAGGCGCGAACGCGCCGCAGCTGCCGGCCGCGCCCCACAGTCCCCCAAGGCGGCAGGCGCAAAGCGCCGAAGCCG
>DBEXMY010000228.1:0-5765 GCA_048168905.1 Collinsella sp.
CCTGCCCGATATTCGCCATGTCGTGCTCTACCACATGCCGTTTGGCAGCATTGAGTTCAACCAGATGAGCGGACGCGCCGGTCGCGACGGCCAACCTGCCGTGATTCACTTGCTCTACTCGTCGCGTGACGCTCGCATTAACGAGCGCCTACTCGACTGCTATGCGCCCGAGCGCGACGAGCTCGTCACGCTCTATCGTGCGTTGCAGACTATGTGGCGCTCCAACCGCGGCAAGACCGGAGACGACTCGTTTAGCGCGAGCGATATCGATATCGCGCAGATGTGTCTTGCCATCGATGCCCGCACGCCGGTTGACGAGCGCTCGGTGGCAAGCGGTCTGGGAATCTTCGAAGAGCTTGGCTTCTGTCGCGTTTCGGGGTTTGACGACACCCGTCGCATCGCGATGGCAGAAAACCCGGGCCGTGTGCAATTGAGCAGGTCAATCCGCTATTTGGAGGGCTTGCGCTCGCGCATGGAGTTCTCGGCTTTCCGGAGTTGGGCGCTTGATTCGTGCGCTTCTGATATGCTAGCCAAAGTTAACCGCCCGATCGTACCGCGGGCCTAGGGGAAGGGGACCTCGATGGATGCCGCAGCCCGTACCGCCCATGATTCCACCCTCCAACCGTTCTCGGAGATGGAGCACTATAAGCATGCCGATGAGCTGCCGCCCGAGATTATGGCGGACAGCTACGATAAGCTGGAGCGCCTGTGCCTCAAATATATGAATGAGGACGACTTCTCTAAGGTGGAGCAGGCCTATTGCTTTGCTGCCGAGAAGCACTGCAACCAAAAGCGGCGCTCGGGTGAGATGTACATCAACCATCCCGTCGAGGTGGCTATCATTCTGGCCGACCTCAAGATGGACTGCGATGTGGTGTGCGCCGCGCTGCTGCACGATACCGTCGAGGATACCGAGACCTCGCTCGCCGATGTTTCCGGTCTGTTTGGCGATACGGTGGCCGAGCTCGTCGATGGCGTGACCAAGCTCACCAACATCGAAGTCGATAGCATGGACGAGAAGCAGGCGCTTACGCTGCGCAAGATGTTCCTCGCCATGTCCAAGGACATCCGCGTCATTATCGTTAAGCTTGCCGACCGTCTGCACAACATGCGCACCCTTGCAGCTCTGCGCGAGGACCGTCGCCTGTTTAAGGCCCGCGAGACCATGGACGTGTATGCGCCCCTGGCCGACCGTCTGGGCATGAGCTCTATTAAGTGGGAGCTCGAGGACCTGTCCTTCTTCTACCTGGAGCCCGATGCCTACCAGCGCATTGCGCGCATGGTGGCTGAGTCGCGCGAGGTTCGCGAGCGCTATCTGGCCGAGACCATCAAGACGCTCACCGACGAGCTCAACCGCATTGGCCTGGAGGGCTTCCAGATTAATGGCCGCTCCAAGCACTATTGGTCCATCTACCAAAAGATGAAGCGCAAGGGCAAGGAATTCTCCGAGATCTACGACCTGGTGGCGCTGCGCGTCATCACCCATTCGGTGCGCGATTGCTACTCCACGCTCGGCGCGGTGCATACGCTGTGGCACCCCATGCCCGGTCGCTTTAAAGACTATATCGCCATGCCCAAGGTCAATAACTACCAGTCGCTCCACACGACGGTTATCGGTCCCACGGCTCGTCCGCTCGAGATTCAGATTCGAACCTATGAGATGCATGAGCAGGCCGAGTACGGCATTGCCGCCCACTGGCTCTATAAGAAATCGGGCGGATCGTCTGCTTCCAAGACCAATGACGCTCAACGTTTGGACGATCAGATCAACTGGCTTAAGCATTCGCTCGATTGGGCTGCGTCTGATGAGATCACCGACGCCAAGGAATACCTGCATTCGCTGAAGGTCGACCTCTTCGATCAAGAGATCTTCGTCTTTACGCCCAAGGGCGAGGTCATGGCGCTTCGTGCCGGCTCCACGCCGCTCGACTTTGCCTACGCCGTTCACACCGAGGTGGGCAACCATTGCGTCGGCGCTAAGATCAACGGTGCGGTGGCCCCGCTCACGCACGAGATCAAGACGGGCGACCGCGTTGAAATCCTGACCAACAAGAGTTCCAAGCCGTCGCGTGATTGGCTCAAGATCGTTAAGACGCCTTCCGCCAAGTCAAAGATCCGCCGCTATTTTGCCGCCGCGACCAAGGACGACGACGCTGCTGCCGGCCGCGATATACTGGCCAAGGACTTGCGCAAGCGCGGGTATGGCATCTCTACGCCGCGATCCACGCGTGCGCTCAACGCCGTGGCGGAGCAGCTGAACTTCAAGCAGCTCGAGGACCTGTTTGCCGCCGTGGGCGCCGGCAAGGTTGCCCCGCGCGCTGTGGGTAACAAGGTCGAGCAAATCTTGGACCCCAAGCCCGAGGAACAGCTCACCAAGGCCGAGGCTATCGCCGAGGTCGTGAAACAGCCGGCCCGAGGCTCCAACCGAAAGCCGCAAAAGCGCGGCAAGAGCGCCAGCAACGGCATTATCGTCAAGGGCGAGAGCAACAGCGGCCTGCTGGTCCGTCTGGCGCATTGCTGCAATCCGGTGACGGGCGACGATATCGTCGGCTTCATCACGCGCGGTCGTGGCGTTTCGGTGCATCGCGCCAACTGCCCCAACGTCAAGGGTCTTATGGAGCATCCCGAGCGCATGATCGAAGTGGAGTGGGACGGCGCTGCCGACACCCTCTTCCAGGTCGAGATCGTGGTCGAGTGCCTGGACCGCATGGGCCTGCTCAAGGATGTCACCATTGCCATTGGCGATGCGGGCGGCAATATCCTTTCTGCCGCCACCTCGACCAACCGCGAGGGTATTGCGACCCTGCGCTTTATGGTCGAGATTTCGGATGCGAGCGGCCTGGATCCGCTGCTGGCTTCCATCAGCAGCGTCGACTCGGTCTACGACGCTCGCCGTCTTATGCCCGGCGAGGGCGGAGCGCAACTCAAGCGCCGTGTGTAGGTGCGAGAGCCTCTCAGCATCATAGATATTGGTTACGTTCGAGGCATCGTTTGGTGCCTCGAACGTATTTTAGAAGGAGGGTATGCGCATGGGCGATATGACTTTGGACCTGACACCCCGAGGCGCGGCTTCGATTGAGGCGCTCGTCAACGGCCCGATTCAGACCAACAGCTACGCCGTGATTTCGAATGACGAGTGCTTAATCGTCGATCCGGCGTGGGAGGGCGAGCGTCTTGTGGAGCATATCCGCACCGCGCATCCCGAGGTGCGCGTGCTCGGCTCTGTCTGCACGCACGGTCATGCCGACCATGTTGGCGGGGTTGCCGGGGTTCGAGCTGTCGTTGGCGACAGCGCACTATATGAGTTGTGCGCTAAGGACGTGACGGTACCTCGCGCAAATATCGAGGAGCAGCGCGCCATGTGGGGTATCGAGACGCCCGATCCGGGTGAGCCGACGCGTTTGCTTGCCGAGGGCGATACAATCGAGGTGGGCGACGTCTGCCTGCAGGTGATCGAGACGCCGGGGCATACGCCGGGCGGCATCGTCCTGTTCGCCGCGACCGAGCAGGGGAACATCGCTTTTGTGGGCGACACGCTTTTCCCGGGCAGTCACGGTCGTACCGATCTTTCCGGCGGTGACGAGGCGGCGATTATGCGCTCGCTCTCCAAACTTGCCAAGACGCTTCCGCCCGATACCGTTTGCTTGACGGGCCATGGCGATTCGACCACGATGGCGCGCGAACTTATGCAGAACCCGTTTATGCAGATGTAGGCTTGAAGCCGTCTTTCGAACCACGAAGACCGCTCAATCGTCAAGCTATTTTCCCCAGTGGGTCGATTCTGTGGGGCAAACGGTCAAAATTTGTCCAATCGGATGGTATTCGTGAACAAACGAACGTTTATGCTCGGGTATGTCGTGGTAAAATCTCAGGCGTTATCGGAGCAACCTTACAGGAGGTTTCTTTTATGCTCGTCAACGCAGCAGACATGCTCAAGAAGGCCGAGGCCGGCAAGTACGGTCTCGGTGCCTTCAACACCAACAACCTCGAGTGGACCCTGGCTATTCTCCAGGCCGCCGAGGAGGCCAAGTCTCCGCTGATCCTTCAGTGCACCGCTGGTGCCGCTAAGTGGATGGGCGGTTTCAAGGTCTGCGCCGACATGGTCAAGGCTGCCGTCGAGGCCACGGGCGTTACCGTTCCCGTCGCCCTTCACCTCGATCACGGTTCTTACGAGGACTGCTTCAAGTGCATCGAGGCCGGCTTCACGTCCATCATGTATGACGGCTCTCACGAGGAGACCTTCCAGCTTAACCTCGACCGCACCAAGGAGCTCGTTGAGCTTGCCCACTCCAAGGGCATGTCCATCGAGGCCGAGGTCGGCGGCATCGGCGGCACCGAGGACGGCGTGACCTCCAGCGGCGAGCTCGCTGATCCTGCTGAGTGCAAGCAGATTGCTGACCTGGGCGTCGACTTCCTTGCCTGCGGTATCGGCAACATCCACGGCGTGTACCCTGCCGACTGGGCTGGCCTTTCCTTCGAGCGTCTGGGCGAGATCAAGGCTCAGACCGGCGACCTGCCCCTCGTCCTGCACGGTGGCACCGGCATCCCCGAGGATCAGATCAAGAAGGCCATCTCCCTGGGTATCTCCAAGATCAACGTCAACACCGATCTGCAGCTCGTCTTCGCCAAGGGTGTTCGCGAGTACATCGAGGCCGGCAAGGATCAGCAGGGCAAGGGCTTTGACCCCCGTAAGCTCCTCAAGCCTGGTCGCGACAATATCGTTGCCCGCACCAAGGAGCTCATGGAGGAGTTTGGCTCCGTCAACAAGGCGTAAGTAGCGGTTTAACTTCCCGCCGGAGGCCCCGTTTCCCCTACGCTGATTCCCTCGCGCTCACCTGGCTTCGCCAGAAGTCGCGCAATGGGAAAAGCTCCGGGTGAACGGGGCCTCCTTTGTTAACTCGCTACAGGGTTACTGGGCTGAATTCATTTTTAGAGGTACCGTTTATCGGTGTTGAGGGTTCCTTTATTGGGGCTTTCTTTTTATCTCGCTACAATGGGCTTCAAGAGTTCTAATGACTTGGAGTTTGGTATGGCTGTTGTTAATGTGTTGCCTTCGGATGGGAAGGTTATTGACGAGGGTCCTGTTGGTTGCTCTGTTGATGTTTGCAATGATGACTTCCGTTTTCTAGATGTTGGCTTGCCACCCGAGATTCTGCGTTTAAAGGACGCGGGGTATCTTTCGCAGGCTATTGAGGCCTGCGACCGTCTACTTGCCCAAAATCCCGATCCCTCGCTTGCTGCCTGCGTTCGTGCCGAGCGGTATCGCATGCTTGAGACGCCGCTTCATTTTTCGGTGTCGCGCGATCGAGCTATTGCGATGATCCGCGAGGAGTGGCCTGGGTTTACCGAGGAGCAGTTTGACGATCTGATTGACCGTAAGCGTATTGACTGGCGCTTTATCGATGGCGAGCTGTTCGTTCTCGACAACTTCCTCGATTCGCTTCGCGTATATCCCAAAGAGGTTCCCGGCATGCGTCCCGATCCTACGGACGGAATTGCACTGCGCAACGAGATGCTCAAGGAGATGGAGTCACAAAACGGATTGACTCGCGTTATTACGCTTAAGGCGTCCTTGTCTGTCCCCGGCGCTCTAGAGGGGGAGACCGTTCGCGCTTGGCTTCCCGTAGCCGCCACCTGCCGCCAACAGTCTCAGGTCGAGATTCTCGACATGACGCCGGAGGGTGCTGTTGCTCCCGCGAACGCTTCGGCGCGTACCGCCTCGTGGTCTTCTTCGAGTGAGCGCTCATTCTCGGTGACTTATCGTT